>DAOUHG010000280.1:0-10400 GCA_034428835.1 Dehalococcoidia bacterium | reverse complement strand
TTCCAGAAGCTACCTGAGATTCCGGCGCTTTTGAATAGCGGCGACCCGGTCTACGTGAGCCTCATCAACGAAAACGGCGACGAGTTCTTGTACCAGATCACCGCCACTGAAGTGGTCCACCAGGACGATCTAAGCCTGTATCAGACTGAAGACGCTACAATCACTCTGGTGTCGTGCGTTCCCAGGCTGGTCTATGATCGCCGACTGCTGGTTACTGGCAAGCTCGTGGGCGTGAAGATGGCTGCCTGACCTCTCAGCCCGACGCGGCTGCGAGCGTATCCTTCAACACAGATATGAATCGCTCCGCTGGCTTTGAAATCTGTTTGCCCTTGAGGGTTACGATTCCACCCTGTTCCACGGGCAAAATGTGGGCCAGACTGACCACTCCGAGGTTGACGTTGTCTTCCGGGTCGATCGCAAGCCTGGGACCGACCGAGATACCCAATCCCAGCGCCACATATCTCTTTATCATGTCCATGCTGTCCAGGTCGACGACGATCTCATAGCTGATTCCGCGCCTCTTGAACTCCGACTCGAGCAGGTCCCGTGTGTGAGTCCCCTCGGTCATCATTATGAGCGGGTACTGGGCGATCTGCTCTATCGATTCCACCGGCTTCTGAGCCAGAACGTGGTCGGAAGGCGTGATTAGTACCCTCTCATACACGAACAGGCCCTCAAATTGGAAAGCCTCGTCTCGGTCGTAGTGCTGAATGATTCCGATATCAGCGTCGCCTTCTGCGATCATCCTCATGATCTGTGTCCTGGGCGCTGACCTGATCGTCAGGTGGATGTGCGGGTGGAGTGCCGTGAACACCCGCACCACACTAAGCAGCGTGTGTGGGATGAGGTCTGGCGTCGCCGCGATGACCACCGGCCCGCGCTCTTCAGCCTCCGCCGCTGTCTGCACCAGCGAGTCAAGACCCTCGACCAGAGGAACGGCGAGCTCTTGTAAACGCTTACCGGCCAGAGTGAGCTGAATCGGTCGCTTCACACGGTCGAACAATACCGTATTCAACTCTGCTTCCAGTTTCTTGATATGTGTCGTAACTGTCGGCTGGCCCATTCCCAGGTGTTCGGCAGCCCTGGAGATGCTCCTGAAGCGGGCTGCCGAACAGAAGCTTCTCAGTTCTCTTATTTCCATTGAACGTATGCCCTATATCATAGTAAATAATACATTATATTCTTAAATATCACTTTACACGATACTATGTTCCGAGGATAATAGATTATGTAGAACACAGTATTCTACTTTTGGATTCAGATCACAGACTAAGGAGAGATATGATGATGAAAAGAGTAAAGGTCTTGCTCGGACGCAGGAACGTGTCGAACCCCCTGAACAGTTACTTCTTCAATGTCCACAGGCACTGCGCCAACGGCGGTCCGACCTTCGATGAGGCTCGCAGAGACTTCGGAGACATGGTCCGCAAGAACATGTACAACTGATCGACCACCGGTCATAGCGCGGGACGCGGACGTCTCCCCTCCCCCTGCGGATAGGCGGTACTGCCAACCGCGAAGCCTATCTGAGGCCCCGCTTCCCAACAAACCCTAATCCAGGCGCCGAAGCTTTTGCTTCGGCGCTCTCATTTCTCTCGATTGGACCTGTTAGATCGCCGCACCTTCCTGTGCCTTCACCGAGTCTCCCACAGCGATGGCGCCACTCTGGATTACGGTCGCAAGCATGCCGCGCTGCTCCTCTAGTGCCACTCTCAGTCCGTCTCGGATCTCGTCCATACGGGCACAGGGAGTGCAGAAGCCGGTGATCTCCACTACAGCGTCGTTGCCGAGAGACATCTGTTGTCCTGCCTCGATCGTATGCAGATCTATCCCCGATGTGGTGATGTTCTCACGTACTTGGCCGCTCTCTAGCCCGAACTTGCCGAGAGTCTCTTCGTCCATCAGCAATACCTGTCGGGCCGTTCGCACCCCTTCGGAAACCGAATGACGGTCTCCCTCGATGCCGTAGCCGGCCTTCATGTCCGCCGTGTCCACGCTCTTCATCGGGTCCCTGTGTCCCGTGCAGAGATATATGGAAACTATGGTTCCCTGCGTGCCGTTGCTCATCGCGTCCTCCCTGACTGCTGAGGTTCGTCCCATTGTACACCCTTGTTTGCGGGTTGACCTCAAGCGGCCGGAAGCTGTCAACTCGTTGCGCAAGGCTGTAAACTGATGCGCAAAAATACATGGCTACCTGAGGAGGAGCGACGGCATGGTCAGCACGGCAATACTGGGCACGGGACGGTTCGGATATGAAGTGGAGGTCGGGTGGGAGAAATTGCCTTCCGGTATAGGCTGGCGAGAGGTGGCGGGCGTCATTACGGACGGGGACGATAACGTTTATGTCTTCAGTCGTGGCGATCACCCGATGGTTGTCTTCGATAAGGAAGGCAACTTCATCAAAAGCTGGGGAGAAGGCGTATTCAGCCGAGCACATGGCGTCAGTATGGGGCCTGATAATACCCTCTACTGCACCGACGACGGCGACCACACCGTCAGGCAATGCACCCTTGACGGCGAGGTGCTGATGACGATCGGCGTAGCCAACCAGCCCGCCGCAGCGTTCTCTGGAGACCCGTTCAATCGATGCACACACGTCGCCACGGACCCCGCAAACGGGGATCTATTCGTGTCCGACGGCTACGCCAACAGCAGGGTCCACAAGTACACTCCGGATGGCCGGCACATTATGTCCTGGGGCGGTCCGGGAACTGACCCTGGGCAGTTCAACATAGTCCACAACATCGCCACCGATCGCGACGGCTACGTGTATGTCTGCGATAGGGAGAACCATCGCATACAGGTATTCGACCGCGACGGTCGCCTGGAAGACGTGTGGTACAACGTCCACAGGCCATGTGCTCTCTATATTGACGACGACCAGCGCGTCTACGTCGGCGAGCTCGGCTGGGGCATGTCGGTCAACCGCGAGATGCCGAACATAGGTCCCCGCGTGGCGATCATGACAACCTCCGGCAAGGTGCTTGAGCGCCTTGGAAACGGCTACGGCCTCGATGTAGGACAGTTCATTGCCCCGCACGGCATCGCTGTGGATTCTCAAAAGAGCATCTACGTTGGCGAGGTCGCCCACACCAATATCAGCCACACCGCGACGCCCCCTGAAAACGTCCGCGCATTCCAGAAGCTGGTTCGGGTCGGCTAGGGGACAGTTCGCGATCCAAGTTGGATAGCGTACCTGACACTCTGAAACCGATATGCTATGCTCACTCCACGATGTGAGGAGGTACTTGAATGGCAATCGCACACAAGCATGGATCAGCCGCTGGCATGACAAAGGCCGCTAAGAGGTTCGTAGAGAGCTTCAGCGGAGACCAGCGCGACAAGACCGTTTATGAGTACATGGACGGCGAGCGTATCTTCTGGTACTACCCGCCGGTCAACAGGCACGGACTCCCGCTTAGGGACATGGACGACGACCAGCGCCAGCTTGCATACTCTCTAATGGAGACCGGGCTGACCGAGGACTCGTTCGAGAAGGCCAAGCTCATAATTGAGCACGAGTCTGTCCTTGGGCCATTGGAAAAAGAAGCTGGCATAACCAGCTTTGTTCGCGACCCTGACCTCTACTACTGGACCGTCTTCGGCGACCCGGGCAGCGACAGCGAACCCTGGGGCTGGCGCGTTGAAGGCCACCACATCTCCCTGAACTTCAGCCTGTGGGGCGACAAGTTCATCTCGATGACGCCGTTCTTCTTCGGGGCCAACCCGGCCGAGGTCCGCAAGGGGCCGAAGAAAGGCTTGCGCATTCTCGACGCGCGAGAGGACTTGGGTTTCGATCTGATGAACAGCTTGGACAAGGGCCAGACTTCGACGGCCACGATCTACGGCGAAGCGCCTTACGACATTCTCACCTATAACGCCTCGCGAGTCTCTCTGCCGCCCGAGGAGGGTCTCCCCGCTTCAAAGATGAACGACACGCAAAAGGAGATCCTGCGAAGCCTGGTCAAGGTGTACGTGAACCAGGTAAGAAGCGACATGGCTAATGACAAGTGGGCCCGCCTCGAAGCCGAGGGCTTCGACGGTCTCCACTGGGCATGGGGCGGACCGACCGAGGAAGGCAAGGCGCACTACTACCGCATTCACGGCGGCAACTTCGTGGTCGAGTTCGACAACAGGCAGAATGGGGCGAACCACATCCACTCAGTCTGGCGTGATGTAGAAAACGACTTCGCAAACGACGTGCTCCGAGAGCACCTGCTCCTATACCACGTGCTGTAGGAGTAGAGTGCTGAGTCGGCGCTTCCGACCCAGAACGTATCGACTATGATTGGGGTGGCAATGTTAATTAAACGGTGCCGCCCCAATTTGCGTTGGCGCGCTGGCACAAGTTCGACTTCACGTACTAACACGTCCACAATGGCCGGCGTGAACACCACTGCGGTAGCGGTGGGACTAGCCTGCCTGCTACTGATCGGATTGACAGCCTGTGGAGACACCGAACCGGAGCCTGCCCCAGTTCCAACACTCGCGCAGCCCACTGCGACATCTGCCCCCGCACCGGTTCCTACAACAATGCCCACACCGCCGCCGGCTCTCTCTCCTTCACCTGTTCCGACAGCCACTCCCACTCGCGTGCCAACATCTACGCCCGCTCCGACTCCTACAAGGGATCCCACTCCGACTCCGGAGCCGACAGCGCAGCCCACAGCAACTCCGGCTCTCGATGAAATTGCAGCACTCGTCCCGGACGCTGCCGATTTACTCTTCGATAGCGCCGAGGCTATGTCGGAACTGGACAGCTACCGGGTAACAATGGATGCCAATCTCTCAGTCGGATCCGGCGGGCTGACACTTGAGATCCCAGTGATCGTGACTGTCGACTACGCATCCCCGGATAGGTCACAGGGCCTGTCTTCAATAGACCTCGGCTTTTTCAAAACTGAGGTGAAGTTCGTAGCAATCGGTGAGGATTTCTACTTCACGGACCCCGAGACAGGCGAGTGGGTCAAAGGCGGAGGTTATGATCTCCTACCCTTTATTAGTCCGGACCAGTTGATTGACTTTGACGACTCCGGTACGCTCTACGACTTCCGCGGCTTATCTCAAGACGACTCAGGGACTGTCTCAGGGCCTGAGTCGTTCGAAGGCGTATCCGCATATCGCCTGTCTTACTCCATCGACGATCAGGCGGCCGACGATATGGACTCTGGGCTTGGCGCAATGAACATCGATCTGTGGATAGGTGCCGAAGACAACCTGCTGCGCAGGCTGCAAATCAGTGGCCAGTTCTCTGTCGAAGACGAGCAGGCAGGGTCATCGTCAACTACCCCCCTGGATGCCCTGTCCGGCGATGTCGAATTGGAAGCTCTGGTCACTTTCTCGAACTTCAATGACCCGGTCGTGATCGAACCACCCGCTGAATTCGCGGATTCCGATGTCGCAGATACCGTGCCGGCAGACGCTCCACTGGTCGAGACCCTTCTCGACAATGGATGGACCAGCTACGAATTGCCGGACGACTCTATCGGCATCTCCGCTCCCCCGTCCTGGACAGTCGCCGCGCTCACTGCGGACAGCATCGAAGACCTCTTGACCAAGGCGGCAGAGGGTACTTCAGATCTACCGGAGAACCTCGCGCTCCAGCTCAGCAGGCTTGGCGACCAGGTTAGCTTCAGATTGTTTGGCTACCGCAGGGGTGGTCCGACGGATACGGAGTTCGCTCCCAACTTCACTATACTGGTCGAGGAGAGCGAGCTGGCAGGCGACCTGGATACATTGGCTGCGCTCAGTATTCAGCAGATTGAGACTGCCCTACCAAATGCGGGCGACGTGAACGCCCGACTGCTGGACGTCGGCGGCAATGATGTCGTCGAGATCATTTACCCGATATCCGCGACTTTCCCTGACGGTGGAGAGCTTGAATTGGCTATTGTACAGTACCTGATGTCCGCCGAGCCCAGTTACGTTGTCGTCACCTTCACCGATCTTGCATCGACAATTGAAGGCACGCTGTCCGAGTTCAGACAAATAGCCAAGACCCTCAAAGTCCTCTCAATGCCTGATGAAACCCGTGAGAGTGACCAGACCAACAAAGGAGAATCCGTGACACAGCAATACAGTTCAGCGCCAGCAATGAGCATCGATCCATCGAAAACATACACCGCGACTTTCGTGTTGGAAAACGGTGCCGAATTCAAGGTCAACCTGTTCGACGACAAGGCGCCGAATACGGTCAATAACTTCGTCTTTCTGGCGAGGGATGGGTTCTATGACGGTGTGACGTTCCACCGCGTGATACTTGGCTTCATGGTGCAGGGGGGTGATCCGACGGGCACCGGGCGCGGCGGACCGGGATATCGATTTGCGGACGAGTTCCATCCCGACCTGAAACATGACCGGCCTGGAATTCTATCCATGGCTAACGCCGGGCCGAACACCAACGGCAGCCAATTCTTTATCACATTCGTACCTACACCTCATCTTGATGGCGCACATGCCGTCTTCGGCGAGGTCGTCGAGGGCATGGACGTGGTCAACGCGATCTCTTCGAGGGATCCTGCCACCGCCCGTACCCCCGGAGTCGCCGTGACATCCATCAACATCGAGGAGAGTTGATCTTAGGCCGGGGTCTGTCTGGCTGAGGGGCCGATAGGGAGGAAACTTCGGATTGGAAATGCATGAAGCCCTCTTTCTATTGGGCTGCTCATTGTTGTCGCGAAGCTGCTGGAGGGCGTATTCAAGCGTTTCGGCTTGAACTCGATCATCGCATACGCCACCATCGGCGTTGTCCTTGGTCCCGCAACCGGACTGGTTAAGACTGGTACCGAAGTCGAGATTATCCTAAGCATCGGTATCTTCATATTCTTCTTCCTCATCGGCCTTGAGGAACTGGATATCAGGGGCTTTTGGGCTGCTGTTCGAGGCCGTCTCTTCCTAGCTTCCGTACTGTCCGTGACCATATCGTTATTGGTGTCTCTCGCGGTAACCACCGACCGTCCCTCGGGGCGCTGCTGTTTGGCGCCGCACTTTCCATGCTGCCCTACCAGGTGCGTCGCGACATTATGCCGGGCATGAGAGGTACTGCCGAAGGATTCTTTGTTCCTCTATTCCCCGCGTCCGCTGGACTGCACCTGAGCTTGGACTTCCTGAAACTGCCTCCTGAGACGGTGTTGGCGCTGATTCTGGTGCCCCTGGCCGGCAAATTCGCCGGGGCGTTCATAAGTGCATTCATCACCCGGCTCGAAGCTCCCTTCGCAATAGCTTCAGGTCTGATGGCAAAGGGAGTGGCAGAAATTGCCCTCCTGCTCTTGCTGCTGCATACGGATGCCATTGACAAGGGAGTCTTCTCCCTACTGGTGGTGGTGATGTTCGGCTACATCCTGCTGACGCCCATGGGTATCACCTTCGCGATCAGAAGGACGAAATATTCTGAAGTCGTTTCTAAGGATGGGCAAGTCCCGCCGTCTCTGGACCGCTTTGCCCTGCAGGGCATTAGGGTAGGCGAAGTCCTTGACCGGTCCCGGAGTTACCCTGAGACGTCGCTCACGGTGAAGGCGTTTGCCGAAAACTGGCTGCTACCGGAACAGCACGACTACGTGGTTGTGGACCAGGGTGAATTCGTCGGCATAGTGTCGTTGAGTATGTTGCGTTACCTCCCCCGTAGCGAGTGGGAGCGCACTTCACTTGGCAGCGTTCTGCGTCAGAGTTCACCGTTCGTCCACTCCGACGACTTCGTCGAGGACGCCTTACAGCGAATGACCGAAAGTTCAGTTACCGTTATCCCCGTGGCTGACAGGGGTACAAGTGAGTTCATAGGCTCCATTTCTAGCCATGAAGTCTTGGAAATGATCGTTCTGACCGCCCAGGGACACGAAATCTGATTCGCAAGAATAGGTCGCCGACCCGACTTAGGTCTGCGGCACAGTGGGTTGTCGTGAGTGATAGGCTTGCGCTCGCCATGCCAGTGGCGCGGATGGTGCAGCGCGTGGGGAGACAGCTGTCCCTTGACTTAGCCATGTGCTGGTGACAGACTCTACTATTGACCTTGATACCCGGAGCGCTTGGCAGCCCACTTGATAGTAGACATCCATACACACACATATCCTACTTCTGTCGACAGCTTCATCGAAGCAGATGAGCTCATCGAACAGGCAAAGAGCATCGGACTTGACGGGGTATGTATTACAGACCACGATGGCTTCTGGGACCATCGCGAGGTGGACGATCTCTCCAAGCGCCATAACTTCCTCGTACTACCCGGTTGCGAGGTGACAACCGAAGAGGGCCACCTGCTCGTTTACGGCCTCCGCAAGTACATTTTCGGAATGCACAGGGCAACCTTCGTCAAGGACAAGCTCGACAGGGAAGAGGGCGCGATGGTTGTGGCTCACCCCTACCGAAGGACATACCGAAAAGGCGCTCACACGAGCGACTCCGCCTACCATGAGATGCTGGAGAGGGCGTCGCGCAACCATGTGTTCGACATGGTCAACGGTGTCGAAGTGATGAATAGCCGTGGGCTGGCTGAGGAAAATGCCTTCAGCCGCGACTTGGCCAAGTGGTTCGACCTTCCTGGAACTGGCGCCAGCGACGCTCACAAACTGGAGGACATTGGCGCCTTTGCCACGGAATTCGAACGTCGGATCACCTGTCTCGACGACCTCATAACCGAGTTGCGAGCGGGACGGTTTCGGCCTATTGTGCTGGATAAGGCACGGAGTCCCGTGCTGTCCGGCGTTGCTCTCTAGCCCCAATGTCGTCCGTGGATAACTTGTCGTCCACCTACTGCTAGAAGTCCCGGTAGAGTCCGCTGATGGCCCCACTGCTTGAAGTCAACAACCTCCATACCTACTTCGGTACCAACGAAGGAATAGTCAAGGCTGTCAACGGCGTATCGCTTTCGCTCGAAGAAGATAGCGTGCTGGGTGTCGTTGGTGAGAGTGGCTCGGGCAAAACTATGACCGCGCTCTCGGTTTTGCGACTTGTCCCGTATCCTGGTCAGGTTGTGGCCGGCCAGATCATGTACGAAGGCCGCGACCTCCTGCAGATGAGTGACGATGAAATGCGCCATATCAGAGGAAGGCAAATCTCCCTGATCTTTCAGGATGCTGCGTCAGCGCTGAACCCTGTCATCACAATAGGCAGCCAGGTCGAAGAGTTGATGCTCGAGCACACCGCCATGAGCAAGCGGGAGGCGCAGCAGGTTACGACCAACCTTCTTGCCAACATGGGCATCCCGGACGCGAAGCAGATGCTCCGCCGCTACCCTTTCCAGCTTAGCGGCGGAATGGCGCAGCGGGTGATGATGGCAATTGGAGTCGCTCTCAAGCCCAGGTTGCTGATCGCCGACGAGCCTACGTCAAACCTCGATGTCACACTCCAGGCCGAAATGCTTCAGCGTCTGCGGATTCTGCGGCAGGAAAACGGCACGGCGATCATGCTGATTACCCATGACCTGGGAGTAATCGCGCAGATGGCCGAAAACGTTGCTGTGATCTACGGCGGATATGTGGTCGAGTACGCGGACACGCCCACCCTGTATAGACGCCCGATGCATCCTTACACTTGGGGGCTGTTCCAGTCGCTTCCACGATTGGACGCAGTCAACCAGAGGCTCAGACCGTTGTCCGGCGCACCTCCTCAGATGCTCGACCCTCCGGACCAGTGCCCATTCCTGTATCGCTGCGCCAAGGCAACGGTCGAGTGCCGCACGAGTCCCCGGCCCCCACTGACAGAGGCCGAGCCTGGCCACCAGCTGGCGTGTTACAACCCGGTGGAGGTCGAGGAGAATACCCGGAACTAGGTCACTGGGCGTCGAGCGACAGCGACTGCATCAGGTACGTGGGAACGTCCGACTGGGGCAGCTGGGACACATCCTGGGTCGACACACCGGTACTGATCAGCGCCGATGCTATCCCGAAGTTATTCGCGCCCCTGATGTCAGTGTCCGGGGTATCTCCGATCATCACCATGTCCATGGTGCCGCTCCGTAGATGCGCCTCCTCAAATATCGCGGAGTGCGGCTTGCCCAGTCTCGTGAACCTCAGCTCAGGACGGTTCGGGTATCGCAACGCTAGCGCACTCTCGAACATCTGGGCAACCGTGCCGCTTGCGAACGCGAAACCACTCCCGCTCGGGTATATCAGGTCCGGGTTTGGCAGAATGAGCCGGGGAGGACGACCAGCGTCGATCATCCGGAACAACCCGCTCAGAACTGAGCGCCCTGCCTCCAGAAGTGGGTAACCGCTCTGATCGCCAATGACGACCGCTTCGAAGTCACCCTCGCGGGATACGACAACTCCCCCAGCTGACTCGACGTACGAGGCGCTGTCAGCAGGCCCGAGGACGACACACTGCATCCCCTCCAGCCCGTGCTCTCTGAAGTAGCCGGAGAGCAAACTCCCGGACGTTATAATGCGCCGTGCGTCAATGGATAGGCC
>DAOUHG010000279.1:0-12395 GCA_034428835.1 Dehalococcoidia bacterium | reverse complement strand
CCGAAGACGTCGCTCCCTGACGTAGTCCTTGACCGTCGTGTACCCACCGTCGAAGCTGTGCTCGTCCCTCAGTCGCTCATGGATGCGCTTTGCGATGTGACGCTGCTTCCTCGGCAGGTCCAGGTCGTCACGTAGTATCCGGTCTATGATCGCGGTGAACCGCTCCAGCTTCCGGCGACGTCGTGGACGACGTATGCGGTATCCCGGCGGCACAGGGTTCTCCAGCATCTTGCGCACGGTCTTGCGATGAACACCGAACACCCGGGACGCTTCCCGGACGCTCATGCCGTCTACCATGCAGGCTCTTCGGACGCGCAGATAAAGCTCCACCAGGTACATCCCATCACACCTTCCATGGGCTTGGGTATCAACCCTATGGAAGGTCGTAGGTGGGCTATTTTTCAACCGCCTTCAGTGTTGTTGCTCAGCGATTCTATCCTCGCTAACGGTCAAGCGAAAATGATGCTCCTTGTATCTTGGTTTTGGCATGTGATAGTCACTTAACTCATGTGGATCGGAGTGCGGTAGACCGTATGCTCCTTGGTCATCAGAGACCGTTCTATAGCGAGGGTCGCCGCACTCGTGCCCAAGTAGAGCCCGGACAGTTGCATGGGCCAACCAAGCCCGCATTTTGCAAGGAAGGGCCAGTAGTTGGGAGGAGGTGATCATGGAGCACGAAGCAATCTTCGTAGGCATCGATGTATCAAAGGCCCAGGTGGATGTAGCGGTCCGTCCCGGGGATGACAGATAGGAGATCCCTCACGACGATGGGGGGATCGGACGACTGGTGTCTCAGATGAAGCGTCTGGAACCCGCCATGGTGCTGGTGGAGGCATCGGGCGGCTTGGAGCTGCCCCTGGTGGCAGCTCTGGCGCTCGAGGAGTTGGCGGTCGTCGTCGTCAACCCCCGCCAGGTGCGGGACTTTGCCAGGGCCACCGGCAAGTTGGCCAAGACCGATGCCCTGGATGCCGCGGTCCTCGCCCACTTCGCCGAAGCAGTCCGGCCTCCCATGCGCCCTTTGAGGGACTCCGAGACACAGGTGCTCAACTCGCAGGTAGCTCGCAGACACCAGCTGATGACCATGCTGGTCTCGGAGAAGAACCGCTTGGGCTCCGCTACCACCGCGGCCGTTCGTCAGCGCATCGAAGTCCACATTGAGTGGCTGGAGCGGGAGTTGAATGATCTGGACGAGGATCTGCGGCAAACCCTTCGGCGGAGTCCTGTATGGCGGGAGAAGGATGACCTGCTGCGCACCGTTCCGGGTGTGGGAGAGCAGCTCTCCCTTGCACTCCTGGCGTACCTGCCGGAGTTGGGCACGCTGGACCGACGGCAGATAGCCGCCCTGGTCGGAGTGGCTCCCTACAACCGGTACAGTGGCACCCATGCGGGGCAAACGCACCATCTGGGGTGGACGCGCCCGGGTACGTGCTGCCCTGTACATGGGAGCGTTGGTGGCCAGCCGCTTCAATCCAGTCATACGCGACTTCTACCAGCGGCTGTTGGCTGCTGGAAAGCCCAAGAAGCTGGCCCTCACAGCCTGTATGCGCAAGCTGCTGACCATCCTCAACTCCATGCTCAAGTATCGCTCACCCTGGCGCGAACTGACTCCAATGGATGCTGGTCTTCCCACTTGACTTTCATAACAGTTGCTATTGAAATGGACGATCCAGCGGTAGTGGACGAGATCTCGAGTCAGGTCAGTCATCCGGTCATCATCGGGCCCCTCGATCCTTACACCAATGTGACCAAGCTACACTAGGAATCTGATCCCATCCAGTTACTTGACATAAGATTACAAGTGCGAATCAAAGGAGTGAGACATGGGTTACAGGTCCATCCAGACGACGCTGATCTACCCTGAGCTCGTGCCTGACCCGCAGGGTTCGATCAGGGTGATCCTCTAGGATGAAGGCAAATGACGAGTGGACGTTATGCGACAGACACCAGGGTTTCTGTGGAGAGGTCGAAAGCCGAGATCGAAGCTATTTTGGCTCGATATGGAGCTGACCAGTTCATGTACGGGTGGGAAGCCTCGAGGGCGGTGATCGGCTTTCGATACTCGGGAAAGATGGTTAGATTCATCCTTGCTCTGCCAACACCTGAGTCCGATGCTTTCATTCTCACTCCCACTGGCAAACGCGCACCGCTACGGCCGCAGAGAAAGTCTACCAGCAGGCTGTGCGACAGCGATGGAGGGCATTGACTCTTATCGTGAAGGCAAAGCTGGAGGCGATTGAGACGGGGATCACAACCTTTGAGGAGGAGTTCCTGTCCTACATCGTGCTCCCGGACAATTCAACGGTCGGCGAGACGTTGCTGCCTCAACTGGAAGACACCTATCGAACGGGCGAGATGCCGCCGATGCTGCCGGAGACACCTCCAAGATCCCTGCCGGCTGCCGAGTAGAGTGTTGATTGAAGGAAGCTGCTGAGACCTGGGTTGAGCGTTACCTGGGTGCTGATGGATAGGCAACAGAGACACCCACTCCGGAGCGGCTACGTTCTCCTGAACGATCCAGTATCCGCGAAGCTGCAGGACTATAAGGGCAGGTGTGATCTAGGCACAGAGGGGCATTGTGCTGGCGATCTCCCATACCATCCTGATCTTCCCCAGCTCAGCCTGCAGTTCCCAGTGAACGGATCACGTCGGGATAATTGTGAGGACCAGGCAGGCTATCGCTCCATTCCATCGGAGTCTCCTTACGGTGAGACGTGTTTTACAGTGTTCCCCGTTGGCACCAATTTATGTGCAGTCCGACCTGTCCTTGTCAACGTCCTTTCAGTGTAAGCGGCGGCGGTCATGAAAGGCCGAGAGGAATCGCGGCGGCTCTGTGCGAATGTGAAACACCCGGTGGTGAAGCCCCAGTGGATAAAACTGCTTTATGTTCTATGTAGGTTTACTTTATGTACCGCATTCTGTAGGCTTACGTCATGTCCTTCAATACCTCCAGATTTATGTCTGGCTTGAGATAGCGTAATGAATTCTGTTGAGCGTGGCCTGCACGACCTTTTCAAGGCCCAGGCAATGGAGACTCCTGATGAGCTGGCGATTGTGTTCGGCCATGAGCGGATGTCTTATGGTCAACTCGACCAGGCGACGGACGTACTTGGAGCCTATCTTCGGAATTGCGGTGTTTCAACAGATGACCCGGTAGGCATCTTCATGGAGACCTGCCGGGAGTATATCGTCGCGAGCATCGGAACTCTGAAAGCCGGTGCGGCCTTTATGCCCATGGCTCTCGACTCTCCTGAACCCTTACTGCGCGCTATAGTGGCCGAATCGCAGCCCAAGGTGGTGGTCACCAAATCTCGGTACCTGTCCAAACTGGACGGGTTCGCGGGGACGCACATACTGTCCATCGACAGCGACCAGTCCTGGAGGAGCTTTTGTTCAGCTACCTGTGGGAACCACGTCACCGGTGACAACCTGGCGTTCATCCCTTACACGTCCGGTACGACCGGAGACCCGAAGGGGGTGATGTTAACCGGCAACTCCATCATCTCATCTTACTTCTCAAGGTACAAATTCAGTTCTTACAGTGTCGGAGACAGGGTTGCATGCAACATCTTCTTCGCCTGGGAGTTCCTTCGCCCGCTGCTGAAGGGAGGAACGGTATACGTAATCCCTGATGACACCGTGTTCCTGCCGCGGTCTCTCACCGCATTTATCTCAGAGCACCGGATTTCCGAGATGCTGTTTACTCCGTCTCTGTTACAGGGAGTTTTGAATTCGGCGGAACTCGAGATCTTGCGGGCCCAACTGTCGTCCTTGCGAGTGGTCTGGCTCAATGGCGAGGTGGTGCCGACCAGCCTGCTGAAGCTGGCGTTGAGTGTGTTGCCCGACGCTGTGCGTGTGTTCAACACCTATAGCATTAGTGAGACCCACGATGTCTGTACCGTTGAGTTGACGGACCTGTGCGTGGACGGAATGGATGTATGTCCGGTGGGGTTCCCGATGGAGGGGGTAACGGTTCGAGTGCTCCCGGAAGGGCGGTCCGCTTTCACCTCAAGCGGCGCTGGTGAGTTGTTCATCGGCGGCCGAGGACTCGCCCAGGGCTATCTGAAAAGGCCCGATCTGGATTCCGAGAGGTTTGTACGCTGGAATGGCGAGAAGTATTACGCAACTGGTGACCTGGCCGAGATTGATGAGTCGGGGATGACAACAATCATTGGTCGGGACGATTCGATGGTCAAAATCAGGGGGTACAGTGTTTATTTGGGCGCCATTGAGGAAGCGCTCCGTAATCACTGTGACGTGCGCGACGCGGCAGTGTTGGCTGAAACAGAGGACGAGACAAACAAGCGCCTGGTAGCCTACGTCGTACGCTCCTCGCAGGCAACTTGGAATGTCGACGCTAAGAGCGGGACAAGCGGGGACCTCAGGAGGCTGCTAGAGCGGTATCTACCACTCTACATGGTGCCCAGCCGTTTCATGGAGTTAGATGTGCTTCCCGTGAATCAGCAGACGGGCAAACTGGAGCGCAAATCCTTGCCCAAGCCACGGGAACGGAGGACCATGGTTGAGGGGAGAACACCGCTGCGAAAGGACGCCACAGCAGCGGAGCGCCACCTGGCCCTGCGAGAGCTATGGGGGGGAACCCTGGATGTTGATAGAGATTCTCTGGAAGATGACTGGAACTTCTTTGACCTTGGCGGCCACTCCCTTGCAGGCTTGGAGCTTACTCTGGGCATCGAACAGACATTTGGGATCGAACTTAGTGGCACCGAGATTTTCGAACACCCAACCATAAGCGAGTTGGCAGCATATCTGGAACGTAGGGGGTCTTATATGGAATCGCGACTCTCCCTGGCCAATGACTCTGTCCTGGCCCCCGAGATTTCGCCGAGAGGTAGCGCGAGAACTACACGTCTGAGCGAAGCATCATCGGTCCTGGTGACTGGGGCAACCGGCTTCCTGGGAGCCTTCCTGCTTGCCGAGCTGCTGCGCACCACAGGACAAAGTACCCGGTACTATTGTCTGGTAAGGGACCGGGGTTCCGGGCAGGGGAGACCCGGCAACCGAGTATTGGAGACCCTGAAGTCTTACGGGCTGTTCCGCCAGTCCATGAAAGGCCGGATTGTCCCTGTCCCGGGAGACATCTCCCGGCCACAGATGGGACTGGACAACGAGAGATATCAGGAGTTGGCAGAAGAGATCGACTTGATATTTCACTGCGCCGCCTCAGTCAACTACGCCTATCCATATGCGGTGGCCAAGCCCCACACCGTCGATGGGACAGCGGAGGTGCTCAAGTTTGCCTGCACAGCCAGGACAAAAACGATGCAATACATCTCCTCCAACGGTGTTTTCCCCGGAGGAGACGATGATCCCTACTTGGAAAACAGCCAAATTGACGTCTTTGTCGACAGGATGGAAGGGGGCTACAATCAGGCGAAGTGGGTTGCAGAAAGACTCGTGTGGTCAGCTGTTTCCCGAGGACTGTCGGCTGGTATATTCAGGCCAGGCAATATAGGCCATCACAGCAGTACTGGCACAGTCAATCCTAATGACTTCCAGTCGTTGATAATCAAGGCTTGTGCTCGTTCGGAGTGTGCTCCCCTGGTGCCTGACTGGCGCTTCGAGATGACCCCCGTAGACTTCATAGTGACCGCCGTCGCGAAGTTCTCCGACGAGCCGGGGCATCTCGGAAAGGTCTATAACGTGGTACAACAGGACCCCGTGACCGCCGACAGCGTTTTCGCTCATATGGAGAACCGAGGATACGTGACAGATCGCGTTTCGTTGTGTGACTGGAAATCAAGGCTCCAGGAAATGGCAGACCGGGAAAACGACCTGGAGTTGGGAGTACTGGTACGCTCCCTGGAATCGGTTGAGGGATATCTGTCCGATACCAGCTCCTACGACAACAGCCAGTTCTCAAAAGCTCTTGCGGAGATTGGTCTGACAATACCGACAGGTGGCGTGGAATACGTGACTAGGTTCCTGAGAGAGTGACCAAGAGGGGCTGAATGTTCACGAGAGATGGTCTGGCAGGCATATCTCTCCCCGAATGATTGAGGTCCTGTCGCACGTTCCACTCCAACACTGAGACCAGGGCTCTGAGATGTATCCGGGACTCTTCTCGCTGAACTTGGTGGTCGGCTGGGTGCAAGCGCCATGCGGCCTGACCTCCCTGCCATCCCAGCTTTCAGCCCACCGATATGCGCTGCATGTAATCGGAAGGGGTAGAGCGGGCGAGTCAACCGACCGTAGATGGTTACTGAAACCCGTACTATCGCTGCTTACGCCAGGGGCATTTGCTATTTCCAGATGAGGAGTGGGGAGACGGTCTGTCGAGACATTCTCAGTTACTGAAAGTGCGATTAATGGAACGGGCACACCCGAAACTGTGAGGTCGTCATCCGAGTCGAAGTCGGGATGTACCGTCATATTGAATCCGCTGTTGTGGCCGACGACGCTGGGACATGGCAGGTAACCGAGGAGTTTCCATTCAATACGGTGGACAAGTCGGAGAAGCTCGCACGGATACCCACTCACATAGCGTTCTGGTTCGGACGGTGCCAGTTCCACGCGGACGCGGAGTTGTACACCGGGCCCTGACCTGAACCAAGATTCTCCTCACTTACCTGCCGGTCCATTGAGCGTGCAAGAACCCCACCCGGGTAGCGCTCCGCAATGTATCCGCTGCCACCGTCCACCTGCCCCAGACTAAACGGTTCGCAATTTGTTCCGGCCTGCACCTTGGGATACACTGGTGCAGTCTGCGAGGGTAGGCGGCAGATTCTCGAGCTACCCACATCCTGGAGGAAACCGAATGGCAAACGCCCCCTTGTTCCCCGTAACGGTCGTCGGGAGTTGGCCCCGATCCACCGAGCTGATCAGGGCCCTGCGCCGCAAGGAAGCCGGCGAGATCACCCTGGACGAATTCAACGCTTTGGCCGACGACGAAGTGTTGGCCTGCATCCGGGCGCAGGAAGAAGCCGGAGTAGACATCATCAGCGACGGAGAGTTGCGCCGGGACAACTTCTATTCTTTCGTCACGGATAAGCTGAACGGAATGCGCCTGATGAAGGTGTCGGAAGTGATGGACTACTCCCGGGACCGAGCCCGAATGGAAGAGATGCTGCGGGCTCTCGACGTGCCGGCCTTTGCTATCAAGAGCCCCATCGCGGTTGATCGCCTCGGGAAACGACAGGGCCTGGCCCTCGATGAGTTGGCCTTCCTGCGGGAACACACAGACCGGCAGATCAAGATTCCTCTGCCCGGCCCCTACATGCTGACTCGCTCCAGCTGGTTCGAAGGCCTCTCCGACTCGGTGTACCCTTCCCCCGAAGACCTGGCCGCCGACGTGGTGGAGATCCTCCGGGAAGAAATATTCGCCCTACGTGACCAGGGCTGCGACTTTGTGCAATTGGACGAGCCCATCCTCAGCCAGGTGGTGTTCGGCGAGGAGAGCACCGAGACCTTCATGTGTGCTGCCTTACCCAACCGCCGGGACCCCACAGACGAACTGGAATTTGCAGTGCGGCTTATGAACCAGACCATGGAGGGAATCACCGGGATTAAGACCGGGGTGCACGTCTGCCGCGGCAACTGGAGCCGGCGGGAAGACGTGCTGCTTACGGGCAACTATGGACCGATGCTCCCCTACCTTGCCCAGATGAACATTGACCAGTTGGTGCTGGAGTGCGCCACGCCCAGGGCCGGAGAGATGGAGGTCTTCAAGGAGTACAGGAACGAGAAGGAAATCGGCCTTGGAGTAGTGAACCCCCGGTCGGACGATATCGAATCGCCGGAGCAGATTGTCGCCAGGGTCAAGGAGCTCCTTCAGTACTTCGATCCGGAAAAGATATACCTCAACCCCGACTGCGGATTTGGCACCTTCGCCGAAAGAAACGTCAACACTCACGAGATGGCCTTCAAGAAGATGCAGGTAATCGCCGCCGCCGCCGAACAGGTGCGGGCGGAGTATCGGTAATGCCGGGGTTTAGAGTTCTCGCCGAATTGCGATCAAACGGCGTTCACAAAGGAGTTGGAAATGGCGGAAGAGAGAGACCTCAACGGGCTGCCCCGTGAAAAGCTGGCCGAAGTCCTGGATTCCTTTCGTGACCCGGACGTATTCAAGGCGGTAACCGGGCCATGGAAGTCGCGGGTGGTTTGGCAGGACGGGATGCGGGCGCGCGCCTACATGCGGAATCACCAGGTTGACATGGACGAGCCCGGCGACCTGACCGCCACCGACGTCGCCGCCAGCGCCCACGAGCAGCTGCTGTCGGCTATCGGCAGTTGCATGACCGTCGGATTCGTGGTCAACGCCACCAAACAAGGCGTCCGCATCCATGACTTGGAAGTGGCCATGGAAGGGTACTTCGACAACATACGCAAGTGGGCCGGGGTTGAGGACGAGGGTAACCCCGGCTATGGCAGGATATCGGCCAAGTGCTTCGTACGCGCTGATGCAGACGGGGACACCCTGCGGGAAATCTGGCGATTGGCGGTGGAGGGCTCTCCCGTCACCCAGTCTGTAGCCAACCAAACCTCCGTCGAGACCGACTTTGAAATGGTCGGTTGATGGTCACGTTTGTTTCCGCGGATTGGGTTTCTGAACATATCGACCGGCCAGGATACCTGATAATTGACCCCCGGTCGGCCATGCGCTACCTGATGGGCCATTTGAGAGGGGCGGTCAACATCCCTTTCAAGAAATTGCAGGGGGCGGATGGGCGTATTAGCCAGCCGGAGCAGCTTGCTGCCGCCTTTGGGGAAGCAGGGCTGGGCGACGGCGTTACCCCGGTGCTCTACGACCATCAGGATGGCCGCAACGCCGCCATGGCGGCTTGGGTCCTGGAATACTTGGGCCGCAACAACGTTCACGTGATGGACCTGCTGTTCGACGCCTGGAAGGAAGAGGGCCGGGAGGTCCTCTACCGCCCCGTCCCAACGGTGCCTAGAGCTTTTGCACCCCGCCTCAGCCCGTCGGTACGGGTTACGATGAACGACCTGGCCACCCACGGTGGATCGAAGCTCTTGGATACACGTACACCGGAAGAGTATCGCGGACAAACGGAGACGGACCATCGCCCCGGGCACATTCCCGGCGCCGTCAACCTACCTCACTCCGAGATGGCCGGCGCCGGAGGAAGACTGTTCATCGAGCCGGACCTGTTGAATCGGCGGCTGGCGGCAGTCGGCATCACGCCCGGCGATGCGGTCGTGGCATATTGTCGCAGCGGCGTCCGGGCTTCACTGGCTTACCTCTCCATGCAGCAGGCCGGGTACGATGTCCGACTCTACGACGGCTCCTACGCAGAGTGGATGGACAGTGGTCACTCAGTAGAAATCTAACTTTCCTAGTCTGAAACCTCTTATGCGGGCAATCGGAGCGATTCCCGGATCCAGCCCTCCCGGATCCACGTCAACCATTCTGGCCAGTCTGACTCCCTATCTATCAGACGATTGTGGACCGTACAGGTTCTGTATCTGGGAACATCGAACTCCAGGATCACAGAGTGGTGGACGATCCTTTCTATCGCCGCCGCGGTCGCCATGGAGTCTGGTCCGGCCACGAGAACCGAGCCGCTGGCCGGCGCAGCCCTTCGAGGCACTCGACAGCGGTGGTCCTCCCAGCACCGTTGGCCCAGTGGTGCAGAACACACTCCTGACCTCGACCTCGAAGCTCACGCTGTCGACGGCCACTACGCTGCGGTACACCTTCCGCAGGGACGCCACCTGCACCGCGAGGGCATCGGAAGGCTACATTCTTGTTCGGCTCCATAGTTTGTTACGCAAATGACTTTGTGGTACAGTGCCTTATGGACGTAGGCAGAGTCAGGCGCGTGGCTTCCATGCTCACGCCACGACTCACATGATGACAAGGAGGTGCGCGATGGGCATATCGGGCGGTGAGACCGGGGTGGGCACACCCGAAGAGAGTTGGCGCGACATCCATGAGACGATGGACAGGGCGCGGAGCGCCATGTACGTCGCCGGAACGGCGACGATAACGTTACTTTGGGCCGCGATAGCCCTGGTGGGAGTCGGCTCGCAATACGCTATCCTGACGCTGGCATCCGAATTCGCAGAGCGCAGCCCGTGGATTTTCGGAGTGCTGTGGGGCATCCTGATGGTGCCGGGTATGGTGGGAAGCGGGTTCATCGGACGCCGCGCCGGCAGGAAGATCGCATCAGCCGACGCCGCTCGTAGCGCTGGCATTCGGGTGTTCCTCTACTGGCTTGCGGTGGTTGTGGCGGTGTTCCTCATTCCGGCGGCAGCGGGAATGTGGAATGCGGAAGACGGGGACAACATACCGGGCGTCGCCTTGGGCATAGTGTCCCTAGCATACATCCTTTTCGGCATCATGCACCGCCCGGCGCTGGCGGCGGTGGGCGTGGGGTTCGCGGCAGCGTTCTACATTCCCAACCACCTCGTGGACGGCGACGAGGCTATGCTGGTGTCGGCGGCGTTGATGGCGGTAGTGGTGGTCATTGGTGCGTGGTGGATACGCAAGAGCGGAGTCCTATGACCGACGAGGCCATTGTCCTCAATGAGACTATTCATCAGTCCACCCGACTGCGAATAATGACTATGCTGGTCTCCCAGCCCCCAGCGGGTCGGCTAGCCTACGGGTTCATTCAGAAGACGCTGGATCTGACCGGCGGAAACCTCACCACCCATCTGCGAAAGCTCGAAGACGCCGATTATCTGGTCATCACGAAAGAGTTCCTGGATTCCAAGCCGCGCACGTGGGTGCAGGCGACACAGGCGGGACGCCGCGCGTTCGCCCAATATCTCTCCAACCTGGAGAAGGCGCTGAACTGGCGGCCGCCTACTTAGCCCACACCAATCGGCTCGAACCGCCCATTACGGTCGAGATGCCACTCTCGACTATGGGCTGGCCTCAAGTCTACCGCCCACGAGTACCGGAGGTTTTGATGTCTATTGTGTACCGCGAATGTTTCGCTGGGAGGTGGCGCTATGATGCCATTCATGCTCGATCCCGTGCCAATACGTTTGTGGAGGGCTGGAAGCTTCGGCTCCGCACCCGCCAATTCACCGCAATGAATTGCTATCGTTAGAGAATGTCAATTTCAGGCACCCGGGAATCGTCCGCGCTGGCCATCGAGGTCCGCGGCCTTCGCAAGTCCTACGGAGAGACGGAGGCTGTGCGAGGCATAGACCTGCGTGTCTCGAAGGGCGAGGTGTTCGCTCTTCTCGGCCCCAACGGCGCCGGAAAGACGACGACGGTGGAGATCCTGGAGGGACATCGCGATAGGACCGCTGGTGAAGTGTCCGTTCTGGGCTACGACCCGGGACTCAACGACCGTTCTCTCAGGCGGCGAATCGGCATCGTGCTACAGTCGACGGTCGTAGATCCGTACCTCTCGGTCGAGGAGACGATAGACCTGTTCCGGGGATACTACCCTCACCCGCTGCCGCTTGAGGATATTCTGGACCTTGTCGGACTGGGGGAGCAACGCCACACCCGTGTGAGACGTCTATCCGGAGGCCAGCAGCGGCGGCTGGACGTTGCCATCGGGCTGTCGGGAGACCCGGAGTTGCTGTTCCTGGACGAGCCGACGTCGGGGTTCGACCCATCAGCGCGCCGCGGCGCATGGGAGATGGTCAGGAGTCTCAAGTCACTGGGCAAGACAGTGGTGCTCACGACCCACTACATGGAGGAGGCAGAGAACCTGGCTGACCGCGTCGCGATCATCGTAGAGGGTAAGATCGTCGCGGAGGGCACCGTGGGGGAGCTGTTGTATAAGGATCGGTCTACGACCATCCGGTTCAGGGTGGAACCCGGCTCGGCCCGACTGCCCGAAGATCTGACCGCGGTACCCACAGACGACGAAGGTCGGTATGCCATCATGACGGACACGCCGACCCATAGCCTGCACCGCCTTACGGGCTGGGCCGTGGAGCACGGAAGCGAGCTGGAGGAATTGTCGGTCTCGCGCCCGTCTCTGGAGGACCTGTTCATCGAGGTCGTCAGCTCCCCGGAGCAGGGCGGCAGGGAATCATGAATGACTTCGCGCTCGCTCTGAGGCAGGTACGCTACGAGAACACCGCTTTTTGGCGCAACCCCGTCGCGGCGTTCTTCACGATCGTGTTTCCCCTGATGTTCCTGGTGATCTTCAACCTGATGTTCGGTGGCGTGGCGACTGACGATCAGGGCGAACCCTTGAATTTGGCGAACTTCTTTGTGCCGGGGATAGTCGTCTTTGCAGTGGTGGGCGCCTGCTACACCAACATAGCGATGGGCATCGCCTTCTCCAGGGACGGGGGGTTGCTCAAGCGGGTCCGGAGCACGCCGTTGCCCAGTTGGGCATACCTGTTTGGAAGGATAGCGCACTCCGTGCTGCTGGCAATCCTGCTGGTCGTGATCGTGACGGGGGCGGGTGTGCTGTTCTATGGCGTCGACATTCCGACGAACA
>DAOUHG010000278.1:0-2684 GCA_034428835.1 Dehalococcoidia bacterium | reverse complement strand
GACTTCGCGGAGGACCCGGCTAGTTGGCTGGTGCTCCTTGGGCCTCACGGTTGTGGCAAAACCCTCTTGGCTGCGGCAGTGGCGAATCGTTGCATCGACAACGGGCAAGCGGTCTTCTTCTCATTTGTTCCCGACCTACTGGATCACCTACGGGCGACCTTCGGCCCAAACAGCGAAGTCGGCTACAGTGAGCTGTTCGAGAGAGTGAAGTCGAGCCCGGTCCTGATCCTGGACGGACTGGGGAGCCACAGCACGACACCATGGGCTGAGGAGAAATTGGGGCAGGTAATCAACCACCGAAGCAATGCCTCCCTGCCCACTGTCGTCACATCGGCGGCCTCGCTGGCCGATCTCGACCCTTTCATCTCGGCGCGGCTACAGTCGCCCGGCCGGAGCCGGGTGGTGGAGGTGTTACCGGGGAGCGGGAGGGCCGAAAGCCCGCTGGAGGCCATCCACCCTGAGATGTTGACGCGGATGACGTTTGAGACATTCGACGTAAGGCACGCCAATGTCAGCGATAGAGCGAGCCTAGAAGCTGCGCTGTCGGCGGCGGCGTCCTTCGCGGACACACCAGACGGCTGGCTAGTGTTGAGCGGAGAAACTGGCGTGGGCAAGACTCATTTGGCCGTCGCCGTCGCCGCGACGCAAATCGAGCGGGACCAGCAAGTCGTCTTCGCCTTCTTGCCTAATTTGATGAGCTACCTACGGCACACCTTTGACCCAGAGAGTCGCGTCCGCCACGAAGACGTATTCGAGGCAGTGAAAACAGCTCCTCTGCTCGTCTTGGACGACTTTGGCGGCGAGCGCCGAAGCGACTGGGCTATCGAGAAGCTCTACCAGATCATAGTTCACCGCCACAATGGTAGGCTCCCGACGGTGATCACGAGCATGAGGGAGTTCGAGGAAGCTAGGCGGGATCCAATCGTCTCCCGCATCTTGGACAGGTCCGTATCAACACAAGTGACGATCAAGGGGCCTGACTACCGCCAGATCGCACGGGTGATCCGGGCTTCCGTTGTCTGACTCCGCAAGGTGGGCCCTCAATTGGGGGCTTTGGACCTCTGCCACCGCGTGACGCTTGTTTCTGACTCGATCCCCAAGGTGCGGACCTTCTCCATCGCGTCGTGTTGCTTGGCGTAGGCTTGTCTCTCTAGTTCTAAAGCCTCAATCAATCCATTCCCAACCTGTTGCCTTTCAGCAGCGGGCATCCAAGGCACTTGCAGCCAGTCTCCAACATCTGGCCACCCGGTCACGTACCGGCCCGACCCTGTCGACTTGGCCTGCATATCCGCTCGCAGTTCGTAAGAACGCAGGACTGCCCAAAGGTAATGCGCATCCTGCGGGGTGTCACACGCAAATACAGCATAGCTGTTGGCAGACACTAGGGCGCCGTCAAGTTCAGGAGGCACTATCCCAATAGCGCCATCGGTGGCCCGGATCATGGAGAACACCATTTGGCCAGTCCGGACGCGGTACATAGTCTTAGCTCTGATTCGGCGACCCTCGCGCACCTGCTCAAGGATGCAACGCCCTTCATAGGACACCTTGAGTAACTTGAACTCTTGGCTCGGATAAGCAGCGAGGGAAACATCCTCAGCCACGGGTGCCACGCACTCCCGTAGCAACTTGAGGTCCGCGCCCTGGGCGCGCCAGTCGTCCGCCATACGCCCCAACTCAGGGGCGCACGATTTCAGGTCGAGACGGTCTTGCAAACGGTCGCTTGAAAGAGCGAGACCTCTTTCCACCCGCTCGCCAGCAAGAAACTGCCTGTACTCCTGCAGTATCACGTGTATTTCCTCTTTGGAGGCAGCGCGGGCGTCGTCGATGTCAGCCCGCGAAGCACGTGGCGCAAGGTCATCGACGCCCAGGTTCTCGGCAAAGAAGCCATAACAGGCGGGTTGGCTTTCGCTGGCGTCGTGCTTCTTCTCTAAAACGAGGATAGAGGTCTTGACCCGTGACCCTTGCCGCTTGAATGCATCGCCGGGCAGCGATATTATCCCCCGCACGAGAAATTGCTCCCGGATGAGCTCCCTCGTTGCCCGAAAAATCTCGCCATCGCTCGCCAGGAGCGTGTCGTCGATTACTGTGATGAACTTCCCTCCGGGCCGCACCAATTCAGCGTATCGCTCCATAAACATGATGTTGGACCGCAATGATGGTCGTAGGGCCGCTGCCGTGGGGCTGTATCGCGCCATGCTGTATTGCGCTAGGACACGCTGGTCTGCTGCCTTCTTCGCCTCCTTAGACATTGAGAAGGGGGGATTCGTCAGTACAACGTCAAACGGTTCGGCAAGATGCCCCCGCAGTTCATTGAGGCTCGTAACCAGTTCCGGGGGGGCATCCTTGGGTATCTCCACGCTCTTGTCTAGGGCATCGCCCTCGTAGATGCGACTGCCACCATCACCGTGCAGGTACATGTTGATCCTAGCAACTCTAGCTAGCGGCGGGTCCTTGGCAAAGTCAATTCCGTACAGTCGCCCGTTGGAGATGACTTCAATCAGGCGCTCTTTGGCGCTGTCGTTCAGGCTGCCATTGGCCCTCACTGTGTTACGCATGATGGTGAGTGCTTCAATGAGGAAGCCACCAGACCCGCAGCAGGCATCCAACACCCTATCCTGCTGAACGGGTGTTGCCTGCAAGTCTGCTAGGGATGCTCTGAATAAGTCCGGTGGTTTGCGGGATAG
>DAOUHG010000277.1:0-14036 GCA_034428835.1 Dehalococcoidia bacterium | reverse complement strand
ACCCTGCATGACTCGGTCGCTCAATACCCGGCAGCAACTGAAGTGTGCGCCAACGATACTTCACGGTGTGTTGTCCCTGGCCACCCTGCGACTGTGTCTGAAGCATAAGACCGTGTCCATACACATCTGTCGGGGGAACACCGATCACCGCCTCTCATATTCAGTGACGTAAGTCAGTGCCGAAGAGTGACTGGCCCCTTTAGCACTGGGAGCGGTTTCGAAAGGAAAACGATGCCTTCTACTAGATATGAGCAGCATATTCCCCAATCGGTGTGTAGCTAATTGCGGCCCTTTCGCAGCATGCCTAATAGCTTAAGGGCAGCCAGCATCAGCAATACTGCAAAAGGAGTGGTCCAAGCCCACCAGAACAAAGGTGAGGAGGTCACAGGCTCTTCAGGCTTTTTCAATTTGGAGGGAACTGGCTTAACATCTGCCAAGCTCGTGCGGATCACACTCAGACGCCTGTTCCTGTCACTGGGCGCAAAGGTGCCACCACCGGCGGAACTCTGACCCTCTAGGACTTCCACCTCGATTGATGCTGTCGACTTGGTGACGTACTGTTCCTGCTGGGGATCGAAGTAGCTAAATTGCATTGAAGGGATTGTGTAATTCCCTGCTCTCTGAGGAATCATGACTCTACTGAACGTCTTGGTCTCGACTCCAGTCTCTTGTTCGGCGGGAGGGAAGACTTTGTGGCTGCCTGCCAGTATTCTCCAGTCGCTCATCCGTGGCCATACGTCATTGGGAAACGACTCCATACTGCCCTTGCCGGTGACAGTTACAGCAAGGACGATAAGCTCACCTACCCTTAGGGAGTGCGCATCAACTGAGGCGCGAACCTGGAAGCTCCCTACCCCACCCGAAAACGACTTGGGGGAACCTGGTGGAAGGGGAAGAACGGCCAGATCCAGCTGGCGAGTGGTGTATTCGAACCGGTCGTCACCACCACCACCCCGCTCCATTGGGGACAGATAGGCACCGGGACAGTTTCTGGACGATGGCCAATCGATGCACGACTCTTCAGGAACAGTCACCGTAGCAGGACCGATTGATTGACTTCCGGCCACTGTCGGATAAATAGTCGTCGCCACTTGGTACACAGTGTAACTGTGACCACGGGCACTCTCGGAGTACTCTAGTCTCTTGGGATTATACCTGTTCATGAAGCCCGAGAATTCAGGTGCCTTGTACCTCGGAATCTCGGCTGTTGGATAGGCTACATAGAACTTTACGGTGTAAGTGACATGCTGGCCCAAATACGGCGTTTCGTCGTCGACGCTCGCTTCTACGAAATTATACTCAATTGTCGTAATCTCCTGTGCATGGACTCCGTCGGACACGCTCAGAACAACGATCAGCACTGTCAACGCGATGATTGACCATGGTCTAGCGTTCAAGGAATTCACACCATCACACATGAAGAGATCAACATAAGATGGACCTTATGAGTTGAGCATACAACGGCCCTGTGCAATCGTGCGACAGATAGATAGCTTCCTTGCAGCGGCAGCGGCCAGTGTAGACTGCACGGTTTGACAGGCCGGTCCGGCGTGATAGTGTAGCCAGTGAATCATCGGACTTCTGTAGCCAATGTGAGTTTGGCTGGGCGAGCGAGCAGACGATGCAGTGGAAAATACGGCCAATCGGCGAAGAAGAGCTGGAAGAGTGGTACCTGGTCGTTACTGGCGCCGAAGGTCGCGACCTCACCGCCAGCGAGTTGAAGTACGGCGGTCTCGGCGTACACATGGACCGCACTCTGGCGACATACGACGGCTCGCAGATGGTCGGCTCGGCTCACAACGAAGTCCTCGACATGACAGTTCCGGGGACAACGCTGAAATCGGCCATGGTGGCGTACGTTGGCACTATTCCGACTCACCGTCGAAGGGGTATTCTGACCGCTCTCATGAAGCGGCAGCTTGAGGACCTGTATGAGGAGGGGATCCCGCTAGCCCACCTGCAGGCATCTGAAAGCGTGATCTATGGGCGCTACGGTTACGGGATCGGCGCATACTGCGAGGATTGGTCGATCGAGCGTCACCACACAGCCTTCAAGCAGGAGTTGCCGGGAAGCGGCCGCCTGAATTTCGTATCTTCGGAGGAGATGAGGGAACTGTTCCCGGAGGTGTTCAGCCGTGCGAATGACGGCCGGCCTGGAATGGTGCCTCTGTCAGAGCACCGTTGGGACGCTCGGATGTGGGACTTGGAGTTCACCCGCGGTGGAGCCAGCAGGTTCTTTCACGTTATTTACGAAGCAGGCGGGATTGTTGACGGTTACGTTACTTACCGGATGAGAGGGAGCTCTCTCATAGTCCGGGAACTGATGGCAGCCACGCTCGGGGCGTATGCAAACCTCTGGCGATACTGTTTTGACATCGACCTGAGGACTGAAACTGTGGCCCGTGACCGCGCGGTCGACGATCCGTTGCCGTGGATGCTGGCTGACCCCAGAAGGCTACGTCGTTCCCTGCGTGACGGGGTATGGGTCAGGCTCGTAGACGTCGAGACTGCGCTGGCTGCAAGGAATTACGAGGCCCCAGGTTCTCTGGTTATAGGTGTCGCTGACGCCACGTGTCCCTGGAATGAGGGGCGGTACTCGGTACAGGCGGATCTCGACGGTGCCGAGCTGCGACGCACAACGGCTGAGCCGGATATCGTTATGTCTGCTTCTGATCTAGCGACCTGCTATATGGGAGCTGCATCCTTCTCCAACATGGCGCGCACGGGCAGAATTGAGACACGCTCAGAAGATTTGCTGGAGTTGGCAGACCTTATGTTCTCAACTAAGATGCAGCCCTGGTCGCCGGACCCCTGGCCGCTCTAGTGAACATGCACCTGCCTGTGCCAAGTCAATTGAGCCCAGGTCAGGCCGTGCTCCGAATGAACTCATAAGTGTTTCCGGAAGCGGCAAGGGCTATCTCAGCATCCCTATATTCATAGCCAGCCGAGTCCTCTCCCTGGTACTCGTTCATGTGCCACTCGATCGTTGAGCGCACCCACGTCTCCAGTGGTGTGGTAGTGAACCCGAAGTCCTCTCTCGCCTTGGACAGGTCGGGAAGGTACGGGAACGGCCTCGCCAGCCGGGAATACCATCGTCGATGCTGGCGCAGGCCATCGTGTCTCAGAATCAACTCCCACGGAATGAAGGTCAGTGTAGACTCGTGCCCGACGGTGCGGCATACCAGGTCCGCCCAGTGCTCTATGGCAATGATCTCGTGCGTGGCGACGTGGTAGGTCTGGTTGGCGGCCTTTGGGGACTTGATCGCCTTGACGTAGGCGTCGGCCGCGTCGGCTGCGTACAGACACCGGAACATGCCTCGGTTTTCCGCCGGCATTATGATAGGGCCGCCGTCCATCGCGCGCTGCGTCCACCACCATGAACGCTCTTCGTTGTCATCCTCGCCAAGCATCGCCGGAATGCGGACGATTGTATAAGGAATCTTGCTCTCCTCTTGGAGCCACTTCTCCGCTCTCCTCTTACCTGCCGCGTAGGGGTCCTCGGCAGAGGGGTCATCGTAGTCGATGGTTGCCCAAGTGACGTCCGTCTCCTTGAAGGGAGACTTGGAGAACCAATCGATCTTGCCTGCCCAGTCGTCCTGGGTCCCATAGACCGCGCCGGAGCTGACGAAAAGGTACCGGCCTACGTTTCCGTCCATTGCGGTCACAATGGCTTCAACGTCGTCCCTGCCGAATGCCTGCGAATCGATTACGGCGTCAAAACTTCTCCCCTTCACCTTTGAGGCAAAGTCGTCTCTTTCGAAGCGATCCCCCTGAATGTGGTCGACTTCGTCCCACCAGTCGGGCTTGACGTTTCCACGGGAGAAAACCGTTACTCGATCGCCCTGATCCAGCAACTTGCGGACCGCTATGCGACCCATGAACCGGGTACCACCAATCATCAGTACATCCATAGTGTGCCGTCCTGCTTAAAACGGTTTTTCGTACGCGCTTGCGCGTGAACCTATTACGCTACCTGCCTGAGTCGAGGATCGAACTTGTCCCGTAACCAGTCTCCGAGGAAGTTCAGTGCCATCACCGTCAGCAGTATGAATACGCCAGGGAAGATGGCAACCCACCAGGCCGTCTGCATGTACGATCTGCCGTCGGCCACCATCAACCCCCAAGCAGGCGTAGGAGGTGGAATGCCCGCGCCAATGAAGCTGAGGAACGCCTCGGCCAGGATCAACCCACCCGTCTGTAGTGTCAGCACGACCAGCAGCGTGCTGTAAACTCCAGGCAGGATGTGGCGGAGCATGATTCTCGGCGTTGAAGCACCGGACACCTTCGCCAAGGCAACATAGTCGCGTTCCTTCAGACTGAGTACTTCCGCGCGCACCACGCGCACCACTCCCGCAAACGAGGACATCGCAAGAACGCCCATCATTGTATTCACGCCTGGGCCCATTACAACGACCACGATCATGGCCACCATGAGGAAGGGGATTCCGTACCACACGTCGAGCAAGCGCATCAGGATTTCGTCCAACATACCGCCGTAGTAACCTGATATGAGCGCAATTCCGGTTCCAACCGACTTTCCTGTAACGATCGAGATCGCCACCACCATCAAGGAAACGCGCCCGCCGGCCAAAAGCAACGCGAGCATGTCCTTACCAAGAGGGTCGGTTCCGAGCGGATGTGACCACGTACCGCCCTCAAAGCCTATAGGCGGTGTGTTACGCAGCATGATGTCGGACACCCTGGGGTCGTGGGGAATCAAGACGGGATAGGCGATAGCGCCAATTAACAATAGCCCAAGCACGATGGCAGAAAAAACGGGCCAGCGTCGCCATGCGCGAAGGATTTCAATGATCCGTGGCCCCCGAGTCGCCAGGAGCAGCCTCTGTTGTGCATCTGCCGTCGAGGACATATCGCTCGCCTTAGGAGTAACGGATACGGGGATCCAGGAACCCGTAAAGGATATCGACTATGAATGAAGCACCAATGTATAGGCAGGTGAAGACCAGGGTCGTAGCTACCACAACAGGAAGGTTGTTTTGGAGCACCGCCTGCACCGCCCAAGCCGCAATTCCGGGCCATGCGAATACTAGCTCGACCGCTACAGAGCCGGTTATGAACCCGACAAGCATGAGGCCGGCCACAGTAAGGGGAGCAAGCAGCGCGTTTCTGAGGGCATGTTTCCAGATTATTGTTCGCTCGCTGACTCCTTTGGCGCGAGCCAGCTTGACGAACTCTGAGTCAAGCACCTCCAGCATGGTGGAGCGCACGATGCGTACGTAGCCCGCGGTGGAGGTGAGACCCATTATCGATACCGGCAAAATATAGTTTCGATAGGCAATCCCTTCACCCTTTCCGGCCATAGGGAGCACGTCCAAGTAAAGACCAAATATCAGGATAGCTACCACGGCGATCCAGAATTCCGGGACCGCCGATCCGATGGCGGCAAACATACGTCCCCCCATGTCCCACGCGGATCCCCGCGTCACCGCCGAGAGTACCCCTATGGGAATGCCTATCAGCGCGGCAAGTATGTAAGCGGGCACGGCTATCTGGAGCGTGTTTGGGAACTTTTTCCGCAACTTCTGCGCGATGGGGCGTTGGGTATCTACGATATCATTGCCGAGGTTTCCGCGAAGAACGTCCCACACCCAGAGCACGTACTGCACCGGCACCGGTCTATCCAGCCTGAGCTTCTTTCTCGCGCCTTCCAATTGCTCGGGAGTGAAGGAGGACGCGTCATCCATATTGTCCACCGGGGCCAGGTAAGCCATGACAGGGTCCACCAGGTACCGAGACCCTACGAAGATGACTATGGTCGCGCCGACGAGTGCAAATAGCGACATGTAGGCACGGCGGATTATGTACCTAGTGATTGCGGTACCTCCCAGCTTTCAACCAATGACGTCAGACCAGCGACGCACTTCTTCAAGGTGATCAGTAACCTTGTCGGACGGGAGAAGCCCTACCAATCATCACGCGGTAACGGACGGGAGGAGGGAACCCACGGCCCCCTCCGTCCGTATGAAAGTGTGGCTCTTCGAGTCAAAGTCGATTGTTAGTCGATGCCCCGCAAGAGCGACTCAGATTCCTACTTCCTCAAGGTCACGTACTCGGGGTCCCAGAGGATCCACGGAACACCGGGAACACGGGTAGTCCATGTCTCGATGTAGTCCGAACGGTACAGATCGGTAACGTTTTGGCCCTCCAGTACACCGGTTGCAATATGCTGGTCGTAGAACCAGTCCATCCAATCCAAGGTGAGTTGCTCCTGCTTTGCCGGATCGTTCCAAGCCTCACCCTTGTCGAGAATAGTCTCGGTGGCCTTTAGTAACTCCGTACCCTCATTGCGTGATCCAGGCTGGCCGAGGGATGTGTGCCACCGCTCAACGTCCCACAGCATCGAGTTTCCGCGATAGGTGAGCGCAGCATCACGAACGAGCTGCCATCCCTCACGGCCTCGCCAAGCTCCGGGAGCCCAAGAAGCCTGCGGGGTGTTGTCCATCTCCCACTTGATTCCGAACAGAGACTCCCAGTGACTGAGGACAGCCTCGGTTACTTCCTTTCTGCCACTCGTGCCGATCCAAGCGCTCACTTTGACCTTGTCGAAATTGCCGCCCATCGCCGTGTATTCAGACTTCCAATCTTCAAACAGCGCCTTCGCCGCATCAGGGTTGTATGCGTCACCCCAGCGGTCGCCATGCTTCAGAATGAACGGGTCGCCCAAGTTCGCGTTCGGCGACAACAGCAAACTGCCTCGACCGCCGTAGAGTGCCGTGAGCAGGCTTCTTCTATCTATGCCCATGAACATGGCACGCCTGAACTTCTTGGCGACGTTGTTGCAGTCGCTGACCTCGGGCATCATCGGATTTGGTCCCGGCGGGCATATCCAGGGGTATTCGTCCCCACCATTTCCTATCTGGCCTCTCGCCTCTCTCTCCAGGGGCTCGCCGGTCTGTCCTTCTACAGATTCCCAGTAGTTTCCCATGAAGGTGAAGAGCACCGAGGCCTTCCCGCCATTTGGAACCGTCTTGCTGTGGCCTTCATTCAACAGGTCGATGCCAATTGCGGGAGTGTCGAACCATGCCCTGTGGGCCTGGCCGCCCTTGTACATTGCCAGTCGTACATTCTCGTCCGGTATGTTTAGAATCTCCCACCTGTAGACGAATGGAATCTTCTCGTCCTCGTTCTCGGGATCGTTCCTGGCGATCATGGACCACTTCACGTCCGAGTCCATCTCTTCATACTCGTATGGTCCAGAGCCGACGATATTGTCGCGTACCCACTCCCACCCCATCTCTTCGAACGCCCGCTTGCTGTAGATGCCGACAGGGTACGAGTCATCAGTGAACTGGAATAGGCCGTTGACCTCAGGTCGCCCGTTCAACAGCGGCATCCGGAACTTGAACTGGTCCAAGAGCTCGAGCTTGCCCATCCACGGCTCCGGAAGGCCTCTGTGAGCCACCGTGCCGATACCTACGGACTCGGCCAAGGCTTTCGTCTCTTCGGAGGCGAAACGCGGGTCACCTTCGTTATAGGTATAGAGCACGTCCTCTGCAGTTACCTCGCCAAACCCTTGGTGGAAGTGGTTGCCACGCTTCACAGTCCAGTCAATGTAGCTGAAGTCGGGAGCGTACTCCCAAGATTCGACCACCTTGCCGCGGTATGCTGGTAGGCCGTTGGCGTCTTTACCACCGTGGAGAAGCGTCTCGGTAACATTCATAAGGGTGGTCCAATAGCATCCGCTCCCGCAGTTGCTTGTCCAGCCGCTCACTGCCGGTATTCCTTCTATGACGACGATGATCTCGCCCTCGGCACCGCCAACGCGCTCCACCCTGACGATCTCTCGCGGCACTTCCTTGACCACCTCTTGGATAACGGTCTGGCCAGGCACCTCAACAGTCTTGACCACCTCTTTGATGACGGTCGCGCCAGGCACCTCAACAGTCTTGACCACCTCTTTGATGACGGTCGCGCCCGGCACCTCTACGGTCTTGACCACCTCTTGTGTGACGATCCTCTCAACCGGAACTTCCCTCACCTCAGCGGCACATGCGAGCGTTACCACCAGCACGGTAGCGAGAGCTACAGCCAACCATCGGATGTCCAACCTAACGCGTCTACCAGACTTCACTTTCACACCTCCCGTCAATCGACCGCTAAGTAAGTTATAGTGTAAATTCACTACTGAACATTCCGTTAGGGGCCGTTGTCATCCGACTGTACAATAGGGGCTCAGACCTGTCAATTGAGGCGTGTGAAGCCCACACCCGTGAGTCTTACTGGCTCGATATTTGAACTGAGAGTAGTAGCTTCGATAATCACTGCACGCCATGATGATCACCTGAGATAGAGATCGAAACAGCCGAGTGGGAACGTTGAAGACGTTGTGGATTCGGGCTAAGTCCGTTTTCGACGGCTGATTGAAAGCGAGTTGACAGGCATGTAAACTCGCGGAACAGGAAGTGAGGGCATCATGTTCCAATCTGCTCTCAGCAAGAAGCGCGTGGTAGGTGCCTGCCTGCTTATCGCACTCCTGGCCCTTTTCCTCGCGTTCAATCGCATCCCTAAGCTCGACACGGTGCGCGCCGATCTGGTCGCAGCCACGGCGACCGATCAGCAGTGCTTCCAGGGATTCTGCGTCGAGGCTGAGAAAGATACTCCGCTGCTCCTGCGTTGGTGGGATACGGCGTTCACCTACCTGAAACTCGTCACTCTCGGCATGGCATTCGCGTTTCTGGTCGCCGGCGTCACAGAAGCGTTCCTACTCCCCAACGGCCAGAGTTTGGGTTTGCAGATCAGGGGCCTGCAGGGGTCTTTCAGGGGCCTTGTAGTCGGGCCGGTGTTGAACCTCTGCTCCGCTTGTATCGTTCCCATCTCAGCCGCGTTCAGGAGCAGGGGCGCCAGCATAGAGACCACGCTCGCAATTGTTCACAGCTCTTCAACCCTGAATCTGCCAGCCATAATTATGGCCGCCATGGTGTTCGCTCCGATTATCGGCGGGACGCGCATTGCGGTCAGTCTAGTCGCAGCGCTGCTAATCGGACCACTAGTGGCACTGGTAGTGGGTGAGCGCCATGGCGAGTCATTCGGGATTCAAGTAAACGAGCAGCCCGATGCTGGAGCTCGGTCGAGCTGGGGTGAGGCCCTCTCGGAGGGAATGCGAGACTGGGTGAAGGCAAGCTCAGGATATCTAATCAAACTGGGACCAGTAATGGTGCTTGCCGGATTTGGCAGTGCTCTCGTTCTCCAGTGGGTCAGTCCTGACAGCGTCTCAAGGTTTCTGGGGGACAACCTTACGGGCATCGCTGTCGCGGCGACGTTGGGTATTCTAATCAATGTGCCGCTGCTGTTTGAGATTCCACTGGTGGCCGCGCTTCTGCTAGTTGGCATGGGAACAGGTCCCGCTGCAACGTTACTATTCGCTGCGGCAGCCGGCGGTCCGGTGACCTTTTGGGGAATGGCAAAGATTCTGCCGAAAAAGGCAGTCGCCACCTTGATTGCGGCGACGTGGGTCCTCGGAGCAGTCGGAGGGGTAGCCGTCCTGGCGATAGAACCTCTGACAAGAGGTGAAGCAGCGGAAAGTGAACCAACAGTTGCCTCAAGTGGGCTGAGAATACAGCGGCCTTTGCCCAGCGTGCTGCCTGGCTCGCCCGGTGAGCAATTGCAGCCCGCGACATCACCTAAGCGGTCCGTGGAGCGCGCGGCGCAGCCGGGCCCGGAAGAAGGAGAAATAGAGAAGGATCCGGTCAACGGCATTGTCCCATTTACGAACATTGCGCCTTGGGGACTATCAGAAGGCGCTGGTCTGCTGAATTACCATCCCGGGGTTGTCGTGTTTGACTTCGACAGGGACGGCGATCTGGACTTCTTCCTTACGTCTGAGGTCGAGCGTCCAAACTTCATGTATCGCAACGAAGGGGATGGTACGTTTACTAATGTGTCCCCAGAGGCAGGAGTTGCGGCTGTCGAGAGCAACAGCAGCGGTGCTGTTGCCTGCGACATCGATAACGACGGCTTTCAGGACTTATACGTGGGTGCGCGGGGCCTCGCTTATCTCGGAGGATTGCAGTTCGGTGACGGGCTGGATTTCAGATCCTCACAGGGAGATGACCAAGCCAGCGCGAGGGACAGGGCGGCGATAATCGACCGACTGTACCACAATAACCGAGACGGGACGTTCACAGACATTACTGAACAGGCCTTCGGCGACAACTTGAACCTTCGCTCCGCAAGCAGTGTCGCCTGCGCTGATGTGGACAACGACGGGTGGCTGGACATTTATGTCGGTAACTTCACCGACATGGACTTCCACGGTTTGGACGATCCTTCCCATCACGGTCACTTCAACCTTCTCTACCACAACCAAGGTGACCTGACGTTCCGAGAGATAGCTGAAGAGGCGGGGGTAAGAGGAAGGCAGGTAAAGCTGCTTGACCCGGAGGGAAATCCCGTCCTGTTCAAGGACCGTGACACAGGCGCCGAGTTCCAGGGCTACGATCCCTCAAGGAAGGACCGTCTCGGAAATCGAATCGGCGACCCCACAGGCAGGACGCTTGCCGTCCTGTTCTTCGACTACGACAACGACGGCGACCAGGACCTGTGGGTGGCTGACGATGGCGACAGGATGCACCTATACAGGAACGACTCGCCGGAAGGCGCCGTGTATTTCACACCAGTCTCAGACGATGTGGGAATAAACGCATTCGGCAATTGGATGGGCTTTGCAGTCGGCGACTACGACGGGGACCAAGACCTTGACGTTTTCATAACGAACCAAGGCTCCAACATGCGCCTTCATCCTCCCAAGGAGCAGGTCGGCGGCGACTGCCGCTATGCGGACCGGTTCAACTGGGGAACCTGTATGCACTACCTGCTTAGGAACGACGGAACCACTCAGACGCCCGAAAACGGCACACTCGGTGTCTTCACAGATGTGGCGCTTACTGTCTCTGTTGTCCCCAGCCCAATTATGCCGCCCTTGGCCCTCGATCAAGCCAACATCCATCCGGGATGGCCAGTACCCACTGGCTTGGGAGCGTATGAGTTTGGATACGGTACGACGTTCTTCGACTTCGACAACGACGGGCACCAGGACCTCTACTGGCTCGGCTCAGAGGTCAACCGCGGCGAGGGCCCGGGCGGGGAGATCATCGAGTCCGCAGGACGGATGTTGCGCGGGGACGGAAAAGGAGGATTCGAGGACATTACTGTGAGGTCGCGCCTTCTGGACATCGTTGGGGTGGACTACTCTATCTTGGACCCGGATTCCCCAGAGTTCGATGCAGTACGCCAAAAGATAAGTCCCAGTATGCATGAAAACGGCAAAGGTCTGGCCCACGGCGACATCAACGGAGACGGCTACGTCGACCTGATCGGCACCAACAGCAGCGGCCCCGTCTGGGTGGATCCGGGAGTGTCGGCACGACCGGCGGAAGGGAATGTGTTCGTCTGGCTCAATGGCGGTGGGAACAATCACTGGATCACACTGCGCTTGCAAGGTCGATTGGGAATCGACGAGACGGGCAGCAACGCCGATGCTGTGGGAGCTCGAGTGTACCTGAAGTACTTCGCCCCAGGTTCAAGCGCTCCTCTGGTACAGGTGCAAGAGGTGCGTGCTGGCTCAAGTTACCTGTCCATGGATAGTATCGACCTTGAGTTTGGTCTTGGCGAGTCGGAACACGTGAGTCAGATCTCGATCCTGTGGCCAAGTGGAGTTAGGCAAGAGATCACCGACATTGAAGTCGATCAGATTCTTGACATCGTTGAACCGGCTCCATGAAGAACAGAGCATGGATTTGACTGTCCATGCGGAGGAGATGGGTCGATGGCCTACGAGATGCGCGCGATCGGGGTTAATGAGTTCGAAGAGTGGATAGGGGCGATGGAACGAGGTTTTGGAGATCATGATGACCTGAATCTAACTCTGCACCACCCTGCCACTGGCAGCGCTCCGTGGGTCGAGCTTGACCGGAGTGTGGCCGTGCTCGAGGGGCAGGAGATAGTTGGCACCACCCACTCCTATACATTCGAGATGGCCGTACCCGGTGGAAGTCTTCCCATAGGGGCGGTCAGCCATGTCTGCGTTCAGCCAACACATCGCCGGCGCGGTATTCTGACCTCGATGATGCGGATGCAGCTCGCGGACTTTCACGAGCGAGGCGAGCCGCTCTCGGGACTCAACACTTCGGAGACCGTAATATACGGCAGGTACGGCTACAGCGTAGGGAGCTTTCGAGAGGACTGGACCATAGACCGGCAGCACACCCACTTTTCCGATTCAGCCGAACCGACGGGCCATGTGGCATTCGTTCCGACTGAAGAGGTCGGGGACATTTTCCCGGAGGTCTACGCACGGGCAACCGTGGGAAGGCCAGGGGTAGTAGCGCGCTCCTCTGCTGAGTGGGCTCGCATCGTTGTCGATCCACCACAGTCGCGAGGGTCTGCCAGCAGGTACTTTTGCGTGGCCTACCACAGCCACAACAGGATCGATGGATACGCCATCTACAGGAACATGGGTGACACAGCAACGGTTCATGAGCTTATGGCGGTGACAGAAGAAGCCTACTCTGCACTGTGGAGATTCTGCTTTAGTGTGGACCTGAGGACGAGGACAATAGCCAGAAAGAGGCCAGTTGATGACCCTTTGCCGCATATGCTGACTGACCCGCGCAGGCTCCAGCGGACTATTCAGGACAGCTTCTGGCTCCGGCTGGTGGACGTGAACGCTGCGCTCGCAGGCCGAAAGTACCGGATGGATGGCCAGCTAGTGTTCGAGTTCACCGATCCCTTCTGCCCATGGAACGAGGGGAGAATTAAGTTGGAGGCGGGCCCAGACGGAGCCCGATGCACTCCTACAGCAGAAACACCGGACATTGGAATGTCAGTTACCGAGATGGGATCCACCTACCTCGGGACAGTGCGATTCTCAGGGCTTGCACGGGCGGGGCTCGTCGAGGAGTATTCACTAGGCGCAGTTGAGCGTGCTGACCTGATGTTTTCCCACCATCTACAGCCGTGGTGCCCATACAACTGGTGACAGATTTCGGATCACGCCGCCGGCAAGGTAGTGGCATTAGACAGCGGCAGCTCATCACATAATCGTGGTTTGAAGACACAGGAGCAGAAGTGGAGGTCCAGCCCATGAGGCTAGAGAACAAAGTGGCGCTTGTAACGGGTGGAGCATCTGGAATCGGGCGAGCAACGTCGCTCTTGTTCGCGCGGGAAGGCGCAAAGGTGGTTGTGTCCGATCTAAATGCGACCGGGGCGGACGATACCGTTCAACAAATCCGGTCGGCCGGGGGTGTTGCGAGCGCTGTCGCAGGTGATGTCTCGGACTCCAGCGACGCCAAACGCATGGTTGAAGCCACGATCGAGAGCTACGGCCGACTTGACGTCGCGCTCAACAGTGCTGGGATAATCTCCGACTTCGCGGTTCCTTCAGACGCGACCTTCGAGGACCGCTACGAGCGAGTTGTAGCAGTGTACGACCGGGTGCTTGAGATCAACCTGCGCGGTACTTATCTCATCTGCTGGCTGGCAATACAACAGATGAGGGAGAGCGGCGGCGGCTCGATAGTCAATATCTCTTCGATCAACGGTGTAGTCGGAGCTCCGATTGGACTGGGCAGCGGGTTCGACCCTTATGTTCCTTCCAAGGGTGGTGTTGTCCAACTGACGAAGAACCTTGCCATCCAGTTCGGCAGAGATAACATTCGGGTCAACTGCATCTGTCCCGGTCACGTCAATACCAGCCTAATCCGTTCGATTACGACAAACCCACAAATCCGGGAACGGCTGGAGGAACGATACCCACTGGGCCGATTCGCAGAGCCAGAAGAGGTTGCTTACGCTGCGCTATTCCTAGCCTCCAACGAGTCATCATTCGTGACCGGGGCGCCACTGCTTGTCGACGGGGGCTACACTGCGCTCTGACGGGTTGCCTTGTCTCGTCGTATTACAAGGCGAAGCATTTGACATATTGCTTATAGGGCGAAACAATTCGCGGACGGCGAAATCGGCTCTGCATGTTTGCCGACAGCACGGGCTGCGACAGCCGACACTTCCCCACCCCGTAC
>DAOUHG010000276.1:0-4007 GCA_034428835.1 Dehalococcoidia bacterium | reverse complement strand
GTGCCAACGAGTCAGAGACTCTGGCGAGGCTGCGTACGTGGCTGTGGGAGCTTGCTAGCACCACCCTTACTGTAACCCCCAACAAAGCATTTCCGTACATCCGGGAGATGGTGCGCCAGCAGGAACGCCTCCTGGACGACACGATGCAGTTTGATTCTTGGGCCGACTTTGAGCAACTCCACAGGAATTTTGAAGCCTTCCTCAATGACATACCAAAGTACTGGAGACTAAGACGCAGGCCAGGCTCAGAAGAACTGTACGAACGGTTGGAACAGTACTACAGGATCGCATTGATGGGGCTTGGTGGCCGCGCGCTGCTCCTGGCTGCATCCGGAATACTCACCGAGCCGAACCAGTATCTCAGCATCGTCCGAGAGAAATACGCCAGTGTGGAGAACCTCGCAGAAGATCTCGCACAAGCGGTTGGAACTGAGAGCAACCTGGTAGACATGGTGTGGACCGAGTGGGAGCGGCGGGAGGCGACAACTGTGGAGCCTAGAAGGATGAGGTCAGATAGATACCCACTGACGTGGTTTGCATTTCGCCTAATAGAGTTGACCACAGAGGAGCTGCCCGCCCTCAATCTGCGCGGCAATGCACAGAGGACCCTGGACTGGTTCAACGCAAGCTCAAGCAGCCTCGAACCCTATGTCCTTGTGATTCCTGCCCCAAGCTTCGACGAACGGCGTGAATCAGCTGCCCAAGCACTGCTTGGTGGCGTGCCTTTAGATGAAGTGGCCAAGGACTACGAGATCATCGGATATGACCTCAGTCTGGAAAGGGTCGCCGCCCTTAAGGCGGATATCTATAAAGCCTCCTTCGGCCCAAACTCCATCGAGCGGCTATTCGAAAGGGCAGAGGCCATTCTTGATCTTCCGAGTAACACCCAAGGAGGTCCAGAACAATATGGCTTCTATCAGCTTGAATATAAAGATGCTCTAGCTGCCCGTCCAGAGAACGCCCGCCCTTACTATGATCGACTGGAGGGTACAGAATGGGGCAGGAGCTTGTCGGATGGTTTGATCGAACGTTTCTGTGAGGCGCTTGACGAAGCACCCGAGATTACAGCTTCAATGAGTAATCCGGAGGAGTTCTTGCAGGCACTTGATCGAGCTATACAGGACCTCAGTCCAACGGGTGAGCTTGCCGTCATTCTAGCTGGAGATTGGTGGGACCTCATTTCTGAGCTGAACGCGAACGAGCCAGAAGGATACGAACCCGAATGGCCGATCGAGGAGGCCGATCGAGTTGGCGATTTAGGTCGATTCAGGGGTTGCCCAATCTTCCAGGGCCCATCTCGGGATGAACAGTGCGTGTATGTCGTCGAACCCCAGGGATGGGGTCGTTTAGTAAGGGCAGAAATTGAAGATGACTACCGCCTGTCCGTGAATGCCAGTCCCATTACCCTCGAACGAGCTCGGGAGCTCTTGAGTCTAAATGAGAAGTATTTCGCCGATGAACCGGACGAGGATTCCAGGATCCGGAAGCTGCAGACCCAAGTGGAGTTGTCCATTCTCCAGCGCAGAGGATTCAGAATCTGTGACGCTTCTCGAGCGCGCCGGATTATCAGCAATCGCTAGACGAGATTCACATAGGAATCAATTGCAGCGGCCGCATCCATCTGAAAGGACTGGTTTGGGCTAAAAAGCATGCCTATTAGCGGGCCCTGAAATCGGGGGTCTTTCGTGGCTGGCCCGAAAAGGGGGTAGCCTAGCCCCCGACCGGAGATCGGAAGTATCTCCGAGTCCTCTTCTTCTTGTCCTTCGCGCCCGGCGCCCGGCCTACCCGAATACCCTTTGCCTTGGCGATCTCGATGCCCCTCCTAACCTTCTCAGCCTTGATCGCACTCTCCTACTTTTGCTAGGAGGGCGAAGACGGACAACACCAGCTCGCCGTGCGGACTGGTCAGATTGATCATGTCCGCCTCCCGGTAAGAGGTCAGCCGGATACCGGCGTCCGCTCACGAGCCTGGATGTCATTCCCGTCGTGACCGTCTGCACTGAGCCCATCGCCGCTTGTAGAATTGTAGAATGCCGACATCAAACGAACAGAGACAATCACCCTACGGCTCGGCAAGTGACCTGCCGTTCTATCAAGACATGGGCCGCCAGATTCAAGGCGGCAAACTGCTGACCCTCTTCATCGCACGGAATCAGCGCTCTAAGCTCCTCCAGATCGAAGCTCAGATGAACCACCTTGTGGCTGTTGTCGATCGCTTCTACGACCAGCTCGGGCCACGGAACTGGATATTCCACGAGTCGCTCAACATCACAGCGATTGAGGCCATTCTCGACCAGACGGCCAACAGCGAAGAGGCTGAGCAGAGATTCATTGAGATTTATCGAGATGAGGACCACTTAGCCTCTTGGACTCGCCGCCTGTACAGTATCGACGGCCTCCGGGAGCGAGCCCACCAGATCGAGCGTGCACGCGAGCACTATCGCGCCGATCACTTCGACAGCGTCGCCCACCATCTGATCGCGGTTATGGACGGCTTCGTCAGCGACTTCGAACCGGATCGGAGACGCGGCCTTGCCTCCCGAGACCTAGATTCCATGATTGCCTGGAACAGCGTAGTTGGTCATCACTTGGGTCTAACGAACGCTCTCAAGGCATATGATAGGACGATCAAGAAACGGGTCGACGAGGAAGTCTACGAGTTGCACCGGCACGGGATAGTCCACGGCACGATCACAAGATTCGATAATGTGGTCGTAGCCACAAAAGCCTGGAACATGCTGTTCGCGGTTGTCGACTGGGCAACAGCAACCAAGAACGCCCGCCAGCCAGAACCTCCTAAGCCAACGCTCCGGGAGACCCTTCGACAGATGACGACAACCGCAAGAATGAAAAAGAAGTTGGAGGATTGGAAACCGAGTCGTCTTTCAGTTGCAGATGCTCGCTTCGAAGACCATGAGATCTACGCACTAACCTTTGAGTTCCTGACCGTCTGGCGTGAGCGCAACTTCGGTGCCCTCGCGCGCTTTCCGAGTAGGCAATCTGAAAAACGTGAGGTAACGCTTGGACAGAAGGCGGGACAGCTTCACGAGGTCTTTTATGGCTTCTCCCTGTCAGAATTCCACATTGCTGAACTGGAAAACACTGCCCCTGCTATATGGCTGTCGAAGGGTGAGGCGACCGTGAACGGCTCCAAAGGAACCTTCGAGTGTCGCTGGATTGTGGAGGAGGCTGACGGCAGCCTCGGGTACGATTCCGATTCTGCGCTGTGGCGCCTGGTATTCTGCGACCCCACCGTATGGCGGCGAAGCGAATAGACGAAAGTGCTAGATTTGGAAAAGCAATCCGATCACGACCCCGTCCAACAGGCTGTAAGAAGCCCTGATTTCTGCTGAAATGACGTCGGCGGGGGAATCACCGCACCGGCCTCCCGGAAAGTCGTCGATATCTAGCTTGGGGACATCCAATCGCGTGTGCCACGTCACATTTTGAGGATCTGCAGGGAGCCCGAAAAAGTCGGTGGATTTCGTCAGGCCGGCGGGCGCGGGTCGGTGGTTGGAAAAGACCCGCTCCGAGGCCGTACGGGGCAGGGAAGCTCTGACACCGGCGGTCCGGTCTGTGGCGAAACACCCACTGCCGATTTCGCCATCGCGCCCTAGGTTCGCACTAGATATGTTATGTCAAGTTGTTGCCGGCTCCACAGTGACCTTGTGTCAGTTCTGTTGTCCAAAGCGCGTACGCTAGGTTCCATAGCTATTGCTGTCAGAGTGAGCCTTTCATCCGAAGAGGTAGAGGCTGATTAGTGCTATGACTTGATCCCGGGTGAGGAGGCCACTGAACAGGTAATCGCCGATGGCTGTGATTACCTCAGCCCGGCTAATCGCGCCGTTCCCATCGTCGTCGTAGGGTATACCCAACGATAGGCTCGCGGACGCATCCCCATGAGCAATGTCCACGGTAACGACACCAATGGCGCTTGGCGTAACGTCGAACGTGTAGATCGCATCACCGGCGCTATCCGTGAAGTTGCTGACCGAACCATTGACTGA
>DAOUHG010000275.1:0-4738 GCA_034428835.1 Dehalococcoidia bacterium | reverse complement strand
ACTATCTGGTAGCTGGCGTTGGCCAGACGGTCGAGGGCGCTGTTCCCCAGGATGGGGTCGTCGAAGAGGTGTCGGCCAGGTACGAGCGGGGCAGCATCATCCTGACGTCCAACAAAGGCTTGGGCGAGTGGGGCGAACTGCTGGGAGACACCGTCATCGCCTCGGCGGTGCTGGACCGACTGCTGCCCCACAGCCACGTGCTGAACATCCGGGGCGAGAGCTACCGGCTGCGCGAGAAACGGCAGTCCGGAATCTTCAGCTCGCATCGCCTGCTGGGCGCAACGTCGGCTAACGGCAACGACAACTATCCCGACTGACAGAGTCGTTGGCCAATTGGCTACTGCCGAAGTCGCTGGACAACGACAGCGATGCCGGGTCATTTCTCCGTCGGCGTTGACACCCTCACGGGGTGCCCGTTCATGGTCAAGGTTTCTCCGGAGCAGATACCAGCCACCACTTCCGCGTAAGTTGAGGTGAACAACCGGAAGTTCGCACGGTTCTCCCGCTGAAGGTTCTCGTGCTCTCTTCGAAAGGTGTGCATGGCCTCTTCTGTTTCGCAAATGAACAGCACGGGGGTGGGAAATCCAGCGATGGCAGCCCTGATGTACGCCCTTAGCTTCCGACGAACCTCCTCGGGGGTGGTGGCGGACCTCTCATACTCGATAAGGAGCTTCAGGTCTACGTAGACCGGCTCTCCGGCGCCCTCGAGCGTGATGGGTCCAATCTCCACTTTCACCGGCATCCACGCGTCCGGAACCAACTGCCCTCCACCAGGGATATACACACATCCCCTGTAGCCGGCAAAGGGCTTGAAGCCGCCCCGAGTAAGAGCAACGATGCAATCATTAAGCTGCAGGGTGTGCCTCAGCTTGGGTCGGTCCTCGTTGTGGTCACCACGGATGTCCTCATGAATGCGGTCCCTGATGCGCTTGAGACTGACGGTATCTCTGTGTTCCACGTAGATCGCGGCGGTATCCGATCCGTAATACATATCAAATGTACGGACAATAGGATTCTCTTCGTTGGGCTCAGGTGGTTCGGGAGGAACCAGCTTACCGTCGCGCCAAACTGGTTCGTGAGAAACCAGCTCACCGTCGCGCAGTTCCCACACGGGTATGGAAATCAGGAGGTCAGATTTCACAAGGTCATTCAAGCACCTCTTGACCCTCGGCGAGGACCCCTTCAGCATGCGCATCAGATTTTGGTAGGTGAATCCGGACCATTGCATGATGATGTTGAAGATCCTCGTTATCAGTACGCCCTGCAGCACTTCGACTCGGGACATCGCTAAAGGTAACTCGGAGACTCCAGCTTTGTCGGCCATGATGTTCTTCGTAGCAGCTTTCTTCGGGGTAGGGCAGAGATCTTCAGGAAAGTCGACGATGATGTCCTCGAACGCGTCGGCCACATCGTCATCTACGGGGGTTGTGACCCCTCTGTACAAGCGCAAAGAGTTCTTTGCGCCAGCGGGGCCCACGGCATACATGTACGCGTTTTCCCGCAGGAAGTTGTGCCTTGGCAAGACCTCCATCGCAATTTTGATCGCACCCAAATCAGGTGAGCAGATCACAAGGCCTGACAGGTGTGGGTCGAAATCCAAATCTGGCTCAGGCGGTTCCGCGTAATGGTTGTACATGTGGTTACGGTAGCGCTCGATCTCGAGGAGTTGGCCGGAGGATTGTGTCACGAGAAGCTGCTCCTTTTCTCGCGCGAATCGGTTCTCACTGTGCCATCGGAGCGTCTCGGCGGTCACTTCCAGCCCCACATAGCAGAAGCCGACCCGAACATTGCCCTCATACGTCGTCAACGCTTTAATAAACCGCGTATTTTTAACCCACCGCCAAGAGAGGAGCTTCAAGGGGCGACCAGTGGGAGACCAGGCCGCCCCCGCACCCTCAAAAAGGACCGGAGCCAACGGGTAAAACATTTCCAGCATCTCCACTCTCCCGAAGTTGAACCCCGAGCCCGGCTTGCCGTTGAAATATGTGGGATGCTGATGAGCGAGTTCAGAGAACAGCGGATCGTGATCCTGGCGGTTATGGAAATCACCAGGAACGGGATGCGTGTGGACTTGGGGGTAGACCTGCCCGAGCAGCTTGGACGAGGCGAGCAAGCGCTCGGATGGTAGCAAGGTCCTCCCCACTCTCCGGGAGCGCACAAGCCCGTCGTCGATCCATCCAATAACCTTCGGCCTTGTTTTTCTGGCCTCTCTCCCGTTGAGCCTCCGGGAGATAGTACTCTCGCTTTCGCCCGAGAAGGCGGCCAGTTCTTCGGCGGTAATCCAGCCGGTGATTACGAGCCACTCCTCTGGTGTATGCATGTACCCTCCATCAATTTCTGTCACTTCCAGGGTGCCAAAGCATGTTGAGTTTCAGGGGGTTCCTGTTTTTCAACGACGCTTCCCCAATTTGGTCAGTTTTTGGCCGGAAATCGCCTCGCGGAGGGCAAGGCCACAAGGCTTTCAAGCGCGTGGGCAGGTCGCCATCAAGATGTTCTCAAGGTCCCCTTCTTGCGAATCGCCGTTGTAAGACCAGGCTGTTACCCAGAGAGCAGCCGGCGCAGAATGCCTTTCTTCGAGCTCTCGGCAGTCGGCTCCGAGATGCAATCGGCGCACGGCCCTTCCCGCTGGGCCGGGCAATGAATCCCACGCTCTTTCATCTCGAGCCAACTCCCAGCCAACATGGCCCGACAGGCGCGGCAGATAGGGATTAGAAGTGGTTCAGCACGCCCGGCCCACTCGATGAGGCCGCCGTCCCCTCCTTTCCGGCAGAACCCACAAATTCGGTCCCGCTGGCGCTGTTCCCGCTGCCGCTCAGTACGACGCTGGCGCTGCTGGGCGGCACGTTTCGCCCCCTCCTGAGCAACCGACATTTCTTCCTCCTCAATTCCCTGTCTGAGCAAACGCTCGGCCTCTCTGGTTCCATTGTCTCAAAGGATATTGACGCGGGCTTTGCTGATACCGGGATTTCGAAAGGGGTCTCAACGGCGGTATATGGCCCAGCCAGAGAGAAGTGGCAGGGGTGGGCGGGGGGAAGAAAAGACGCGACCTTCATGAGCGTCCTATGCGGGCAAATTATCGGGACCTAGAGGGAAGGCGCCGACAGAGCTGGAAATTTCGGGTCTGTCAGCCACTCGAGTTTAGCCGGGTGGGGATTTCGTCAGTGGAGGGAAGCTAGCCAGGCCCGGGCTTTCAGTAGGTCGCTACTCCGGCGACCGACCAAAGAGACGGCAGACGCTTTCCCATGCACGGAGCGGCGTCGACTTCCGTTTAACAGACACGGACCAACGGGAGGAGGCACAGGGACAGACCCCTTATGATCCCTCCATTGAAAAACTAACCGATCCTCAAACTGCCCTAAACCCGCGTCTCCCCTGATGTATTCGCCCGGACAGGCTTTTTAGGATTTCCGACATGGACCGGCTGCTACCCGGACAAGCCCTGTAGAGTTTCCGAAATGGGGTGCTCTGATGACCACAATGGAGCGTAACCTCGACTCCGAGCAGACCTTCAAGCGCCGTATGTCCAAGCGGACCTGTTGGCACTGCGGAGTTCCAGCGAAGATTTGCTCGACTGGGGCCTTCAGCGCACCGCCTCTGCGGCGGGTGCGAGGACCGCCTTCGACAACCCGGGTGCCACTGCCCCTGTGAAGGGTGCATTACCCATCCTGTCGAGAGGTTCGAGTCACCAAGGCTGAGATTGTCGAGCCGTCGATAGACCTTGCCCTTGCCGACGGCACTTCGAATTCGCGCCGGTCACCCCTTGTCCGTGCCCTGGCGGGCTTCTGCGGAGATAGTCTTGAGAACCTGTCCAACAAACGCTAGACGCATACGAAAAGCTGGCAACGGACATAGCACAGTACTCTTTCATGCCCCGGACCCGTCTTCAGAGCATTCACGGCCGCCACCAGGCGGGAAACGCCCCTTTTCCGCCAGTGGCGGAAATGCCGACAGCCCAGCTTTGCCATGGGGTGGCGGAAAAGGTATCGTGATTCTGGACACCCCCTGGGAGGAGGGATCGGGAATGGGAGAACGAGAATGCCGGCACTGCGGCCGCACCGCGGACAACGGCGCTTACTGCCGGAACTGCGCCGGCCTCATCATGGCCAAGGCCCTCATGCCGCACTTCCGGGGACAATGGAAAAGAGGCCCACGCCCGGGATCGGCCAGGCCGGTGGCACAACCCCCTCTGTTCAAGTAGCCGGAGAAAGAATATATGGAAACCTGCGGCTACATTCGCACCAGCAGGGACCAGGAGCCGGACCGGCCAGGAATGAACCCCGAAACCCAGCGCCGCGACCTGATTGAGGCCGGCGTCCCGGAGCGCAACATCGACGCCGACATCGATGTGTCCGGAGCCGCCGGTGTCGCGACCCGCAACGGCTGGAGGTCAGTGGACTCCAGGCTGATGCACGGAGACATCCTGGTGGTAGCGGCGTTGGACCGCATTGGACGGCGGTCCCTCGACGTCATGGGCAAGATCTACGACTTGGTGAACCGCGGCGTCCGGTTGCGCAGCCTGGCCGACAATGAAGCCTGGGCGAAGGGACTGGACGCCGACCCGGAAAGCATGGAGTGGATGACCGCCATGCTGATTGCCCAGGTGTGCTCCTTCTCCGCGCAGCTGGAGCGCCAAGCGATAGCTCGCCGGACCCGGGCCGGCTTGGCGCGGGCCCGGGCAGAGGGCAAGCGCTTGGGCCGCCCGGTGAGCCTCGACGAAGAGCAGATGACGGCTATACAC
>DAOUHG010000274.1:0-2345 GCA_034428835.1 Dehalococcoidia bacterium | reverse complement strand
GAGGAATGTCAGCATCAGGCCAACACCTTGGTCTTCAGGTCCCGGATCGTCCTTGAGCACGTGGACGCGCTTCTGGACTGACCGGAGAGACAATGCCAGACCCGAAATTTGCCAAGCCTGCCTGAGTCTACCTCGACCACTACAGAGGCGGCAGACTCCCTAAACGTCCTTGGAGTTGTAAGTAATGGCAGTACCATCGTTGTTCACTCAAATTTCGACATGGCTGACCGTGGCTGCTGCAGCGGTTTGTGTACTGGCAATCGCCTGTTCGGACGACGCAGCCCCTGGCGAGTGTATTGACTCCGCTGAGAGAGTGGGGGTGCCTGACGCTGTCATCGACTGGATGAAGCAGCCTTCCGACGAACTCGGTTCGATTGAACGCGTAGCAATCCGGGAAGCGCTGGAGAAGTTCGGTCTGGGGGAGGCCTGTTCGGAGGTCACCGACAACCTGGGTTTGGCAATCAACCTGATTCCTGACACGCCCTCCTCGGTCACAACAAAGGGAACTCCAACGGAAGAGCCGACAGTGCAGGTCAGACCATCGACTGAGACAACTCCCGCGCCAATGACTCCGGCGACTCCCCTGCCACCTGACACGCCGGTACCGAGTGATACGCCAACGCCAAGCCCGTCGATCGAGACTGCAAGTCGTGCAGACCGCCCAATGATGGACTACGTAATTCACGAACGCTACGACGATTATCCCGAGGTGATCGGCCTGGAGCACAAGGGTGCGCCCGGTGATTCCGACAGCAGGTTCGTCGTTGTGCTGGACGAGTTCGTGCATGTGGAAGACAGAAAATCGGTTCGTCTGAGGGTTTGGGGGCCGGGTGGTTACGAGGGCGATCTTGAGCTACGGACTCTGACGTCCAGCCGCCGCCCCAGCTCCACATTGGAGTTCGGCCCTGTTGAGCAGCGCCTCACCAGGCTGTACTCACTGGAGGGTTCATCGCATGTGCTCGATGGCGAAGGTCACGACCTGCAGTTCGACTCGGACGAGCTCAGAAGGCACCCGAACGCTCTTTTCATTAGCCCAGACTACGCGACTGACATCCATGACCGCAGCCTCGTACGTTGTGCCGCGGTCATGGAGTTCAACGACGTCTCTCCCATTCTGATCAGGAGCCTGAGAACCGTGGACACGGCGAGCCTTGGCGATACGGAGCGGTTCGAATGGTACACAACCCTGATCAACGAGCTGGGCAGTGTGTCTGTCAGCACGGACATGGTTGAGTTCGACTTCGACCAGGGCGACTTCCTGCGGGTGTTGCGGCATCCATGCGCTGCCCTCTGGTCGGAGGTGGTTAATGCACAGAACGCGGACAAGCGCAATGCCAGGGGCGAATGCCGGCCCCACGACCCGGACGTCTCCGACCTGCTTGAGGCGCCATATCTGAGCCTCACTGCAACTGACAGGCTGGTGTTGAAAAGGGAACTCGGCGGCTGGGACGCCGTCTACTGCCTGATCTACTATCCCCAGCTCTACACCGGCCTGTGGATTCCACTTCCTCTGAAGAATTGACGTCCCCCGCCCCTGGAAACTCGTAGCTTATGGATTGGTTTCGCAGACATAGTCTTACCATGAGACTCCCTCTGTCAGTGCTGGCCCTATTCCTTCTGCTGGTCAGCTGCTCCGAAGCTCCGACTGAGCACGATGACTGCACGAGCGCTGCGGAGGATTCCGGTGTGCCAGGTCTCATTCTTGACCTCATGGAGCAGCCCCCGACGGAGTGGGAGAGCCTCGAGCGTCTTGCGATCAGGGGTGCGCTCGAAGAGTACGGCCTATCCGATGCATGCGCTGACGTGGCTTTGGCCGTAGAGCGGGGCCGTGCGGCTCACACACCCTCACCGATCACGTCGCCCTCTCCGTCCGCTTCGCCCGTCCCTACTCCAACTGCAACAAAGCCGAGCGCACCCGTACCCGCACAGATGCCTTTCCCAACTCCCGTCCCCTTGAGGACTCTCACTCCCGAGGAGCAACCGTCACTGGCGCTCGATGATTTTGAGTATGCCTCTCTACTGAGAGCGATCTCGCCGGAGATATACAACGCCATATCGGAGCTTATGTGGGTCGCGGATGGCATCTACGGCAGAGACGAGGATCCCGTACAGGGGCTCATCGACCTGGGAATAGAGAGCCCGTCGTCTGCGCAGACCCTCCTCGATATGCGATGGTTGACGGACGGACTTGCAGACGAAGAAGCCTGGGTGATCAGCTCGCTGGGGTATCTAGCATTGGACGTGCCGGACACCATCGAAGATATGGTGCGGCTGCCCTGGATTGCAGATGGCATCACCGAGGATGAGTCATGGGCCATCAGCTCACTTGCCGATCTCGCCCTGGA
>DAOUHG010000273.1:0-9210 GCA_034428835.1 Dehalococcoidia bacterium | reverse complement strand
CCAGCATCTTCTTGCCGTCCGACTTGCGAGTCGCCAGCCCCGTTAAGGTTCCAGCGCCTTCCCGTCCGATTGCGTACTTCCCTTGCGTACCGCTTTGTATTCGAAGCCCGCTCCAGAGCGGGCGATGATGTTGTCCAGTCCAGGTCATTGGCTTCCTCCGAGAAGTCTGTTGTCAGCCTCTTCTTCGACGATCTGTACGGGAACGCCTTCCAGGCAGTCCGGTATCCGGTCTTCGGCGGGTATCGCACTCTGGTCCACCTTTTTGGTAACCCAGACCATGATGCCACTAACCTGCGTGTACTCTCCGTTCTCGTCCATGAGAAGTGCCGGACCTCCGTGCGTACGGTAGTTTGGCTGACGGCGGATCAGGTCCCTATACTTTTCGCGCACCTCAATGATGTGCTCACGTGTGATTTCGGGTGTTGTCAAGGATTCCTCCTCTGCTGATGAATTCGGTTCGCATAAGGTTGATGGATCTTTGAACGTGTCATCTCCACAGGCCGCCGCCAGCAACAGAGCGGCTAGGCAAATGAGGAGCGGCAGAAGCCTGAACGACGATTTACCTGTGCGCATGGTTCACCTCCTTATCTGTTGATTGTGTCTCAGAGTGCCGTCAGCGCTTCATAGACGCAAATAGTACATATGTTCTTTAGGTGTCAACCCCTACTCACACAGGCGCGGGAAACGCAAGGCCTCTATGACCTTGTAGGCCGCTTGCAAAAAAGATGCAGGACATACGGTACTGACCGTCCTGACCTTATACAGGCACGCCGACCCTGAATCGCCTCGCAAAACACGGCGCTGGCTGCAGTCCAGAATGGTCAGCCGGTGAATGTCCGGCCACCTGTGTCTCTGCTCTGGTTGACCTCATCGACGGTAACCGTGCTCTCGCCGCCTCTGCCGCCCATCATGGTGAGCGTCATGGGGTTGTTGTCATCATCCACGGGCTCCACCACGCCCTCGATAATCTTCCTGCTGCTGTGGTTGGGGTGATCGTGCATGGTGAACTCAGCGTCCACACCCTCATCAAGCCCGCACATGGCAACGTCGGCGATATTGTCTTGTCCGCTCACTATCGGGACCCAGGCGGGGCTATCCGGATCCCAATCGGGGAGGCTGCCCACCTTCCTGTCATCGGTCAATGCCATCTGATACATCTCCTCGTCACCGGAAGGTTCCCGGTATTCGCCGCTGTCGCTCATCCCGGTCCATGACGTGCAGGTTGGTAACGAGCATCTTCTTGCCGTCCGAGTTGCGCGTCGCCAGCCCCGTCAGCGTCCCACCTCCGATGTTCTGAATCCTGTTCTCCACCTGCTTCGCGGTTATTACCATTATTCTGCTCACGAGCGGCCTGTGATATGCTCTAGTCACTCCCATTGGTTTCCTCCTCATCAGCGTCTTCGGGGAGATACTCGGGTGGAACCCACCCGGGTATTATTCCACCAGTGTCCGGCTCTTCTGTGACCTTCACAGGGATGCCTTCGAGGCAGTCCGGTATCCGGTCCTCAGCGGGAAGAGCGCTCCGGTCCACCTTCTTGGCAACCTGAATATTGATGCCCTTTTCCTCAGTCCACCCTCCGCGTCCGTCCCTGAGAAATCCTTCACTGACTGCATAGACGTTGGGCTGGCGCCAGAACAGCGGGTCATACTTGAGTCGCACTTCGTGTCTTCGCTCCGGTGTGTTTTCAGTTGTCGTAGCCATTCTTCCCTCTCTTTCTGATGAATTCGCTCCGCAGGTGTCATAGTCGCAGACGTTCTCAGCCGCCCTCGGCAGCGGCTCCTCATCTGTAATCTGCACCGGGACACCCTCCAGGAGGGCGGGTATTCTGCTCTCAGGGGGCAGTGTGCTCTGGTCCACCTTCTCGGTGACCCAGACGGTGATGCCCCATGTGTCAGTCCATCCTCCTTTGCCGTCTCGGAGGAACCCTGTGCTGACGTCATAGACGTTGGGTTGACGCCAGAGCAGGGATTCGTGCCTGTACAGCACTCCCGCGGCCTGCCTCGTATTCGCCATATGCTTCTGAAACTCCTCCTCCGACGTGTTGATCATGCTCACCAGCCCTGATGAACCGGTTTTGCATGTGCCGTCTTCGTCTATGGTCTGGTCAGCGGCTGTCTGGGCAACCTCCTTCTCAGATGAAATATGCTCGTACAGGTCGTCCCAGCATGTCGTTGGCAGCCAGAGGGAGGCGGCGAAGCATACGAGTGCTGGCAGAAGCCTGAGCGGCGCTTTTCCTGTGTGCATGACTAGTCCTCCCTTCTATTGGTTGTGTATCAGATGGTTGTGTATCAGAGTGTCGTCAGCGCTTCATGGAAGAAGATGGTACATATGTTCTTCCATTGTCAACCCCTGAGGACAAGGAGAAAATTGTGCTAACGCAATTTTCTCGAACGTGGTTTGCGCGTGGCAGAAGCCCCAGTTCTATATTAGAATCAAGCCAACCCTGCCGCGCGTGTGTAGGAAGAATACTCAGGCATGATGGTGATTACTGAGGGCCGACATGTACGTTGACTGCCATGTTCATTTGGACTCCTTTACGGATGTTGAGGTTGGGGAGATTCTCGAACGCGCCCGAGGTGTGGGCGTTCGGACGGTGATCTCCGCTGGAACGACGATACCGTCGTCACAGAGGTCTCTGGAACTCTCAGGAAAGTACAACGGCTTCTTTTCAGGCGTCGGTATCCATCCGATGGACATCCGAGAGCCGTTCAACGACCAGACCTATGAAACTCTGAGGAATCTGGCCACGTCCACGGAAAAGGTGCTGGTGGTGAGCGAAATCGGCCTGGACTTCATGGACGGAGCACCGGACCGAGCCATTCAGTACCCGGCCTTCAGGGAGCAGATACGGCTGGCTCGCGAACTTGGGTTGCCTGTTGTGTTCCACAGCCGCGAGTCGCACGACGAGGCGTTTCGCGTGCTGCGTGAGGAGCGAGCCTACGATGTCGGCGGTGTCATGCACTACTTCCAGGGAGACTTCAGGACCGCACAGAAGGCTATGGACCTTGGTTTCTGCATTTCGCTCGCGCGGCCCCTGCTGCGGCTCCCGTATCTGCAGCAAACCGCGGTCAAGGCGCCTCTGGAGAGCATCGTGCTGGAGACTGACGCCGCACCGCAGCCGTTCAAGTCAAAGCGCGAGAACTGGACTGAGCCCAGGCATGTCGCGACAGTAGCTCAGACTCTCGCCGAGCTGAAGGGCATAGACGTGGAGGAGGTCGAAGAGGTGACGACGAGAAACATGAGGCGCGTGCTAGGCCCGAAGTGGGACATAGTGCTCAGGTATCTGGAGTCTGCAGAGTAGCCCGAGGGTCCTGACCGATTTTAGCGAGAACTCCGGGTTACTGGTCGGCTGGAGTCACGAGTCTGTCGAGAACGAACGACCGGGCACGGTCTCTATCGACTCCCAGAGCAATACTCACGTTGCCCTCGCCGTATTCGGCCCTGGTCCGGCCTCTGGTTTCTCCGTCCTCATCGACCTTGATGGTCCCCTGTCGGTACTCGAAGAGGTCCGGCGCCACCGCTGCCGCAACGGTCACTGGGTCGCATAGGACGTACACGTCGCGGTCGGGATGCAGGTCGAACCAGCCCTGCATGATCCGGGCTGCCAGCTCCTCCCCTATCGACGTGCCGGTTCGCCAATCTGTTCCATTACGTTCAAAGCTCACTACGTCTCCTACGTCCAGGCCGACCAGTGTGATGTCGATTCCGGAGTCGAACACGATGCTGGCAGCGTGCGGGTCGGCGTAGATGTTGAACTCGGCTGAGGGGGTTACGTTGCCGGGCGCCTCGACGGCGCCGCCCATCACGTAAATGCGTCGTACTTGACGCATTTGTTCAGGGTCTCGACTAATAGCTCGCGCTACGTTAGTTAGCGGGCCCAGAGCAATGATTACCAGCTCCCCGGCCGTCTCTTTGGCTGCCGCGTGTAGGCGCTCAGGCGCGCGCGCCTCGATGGGCCTGCTGTCAGTGGTCGGCAAACGAGTCGTCATGCCGCCAGATCCGTGGTAGTGGTATGCGAAGTTTGAACTGACTCTGAGGGGTCTGTCGGCGCCCTTCGAGATTGGAATGTCGGAGCGTCCGAGGTGGCTCAGCAGCCTCAGAGTATTGCGTGTCGTGTGTGCCAGCCGCGCGTTGCCTGCTACGGTTGTGACGCTGTCGATCTGCAGTTCCGGCGAGTTTATCGCCATAATAAGGGCAATGGCGTCGTCGGTACCCGTGTCGGCGTCGATGATTACTTTCACTATTTATTGTCCTTAATGCGTGCGTATTCGCATCGAGACACTGCTCAACGTATCGAAGTCTGAGCAGCAAACGACTCCCACGCCTCGGTGGACGTGTGTTGCAGGCTCACCCTCAACTCGCGCCTGAGCTTTTCGGTACTTGCGGTCCACCTGTGCCGGATGAAGTTCAGCCCGCAGGCCGGGGAGTCCGACTGCAACCCGAGATCCCACGCAGTTGACGTGAGCGAGTGCCAAGCTACGGGTGGAAGTCTCAGCATCCGGCGGCCCATGATAGCGGCCATCCGGCTCCAGGGGATAGTACCATCTCCCGCCACATTGTAGATTCCTCGGGGTTTCTTGCTGAGACACTTCAATATGACCTCGGTCAGATCATCCTCGTGGATGAACTGCATCGGCGGGTCGGCGTCGCCAAGTCGCGGCAGCACAGGCTTTCGGAACGCGTTCGCTATGAAGTTGTCGGCGTGAGGTCCCATAACCGGACACCCGCGCAGGATCGCGACCGAAACTGATGCGCTCCGTTCGGCGAATGTCGTCAATAGAGCCTCTGCGGCTGCCTTGTCCTCGCTGTACTGAAAGCCTGGGACCGGACGTATCGGATCTTCCTCAGTTAGAAACTCGGGATTGTCTGGGTGGGCGCCGTAGACCGAAGTGCTGCTCAGGTAGATTATCTGGGCGACATCGGCGTTGGAACACGCCTCGATGGCGTGATTGGCGCCTGAGACGTTCACCCGTCTGGCGAGATTGGGACGCCGACCGGGATTGAGTATGTAAGCCAGGTGGATAACAGCGTTGATGTCGTGGCGATAAAAGAGGTCCGGAAAGGGTTGTGTGACATCGAGCTTCACGAACTCAACTTGGTCGTTGTATGTCGAATTAGGCGTTACTATGTCGGTCGCCAGTATGTATTCGATTGTGTCACAGCTCTGAAGACGCGCGACGAGCCTCCCGCCAAGGTATCCTGCCGCGCCCGTTACGGCCACGCGCAGGGGTCCATCAGGCATCGGCTACAATGTCGATGAAGTCGAACCTAAGAGTGCCCAGCCCCGGGACATCGAAGCCCATACCGATCTTGTGAGCTCCTGGTTCGAGCCTGGTACCTTTCACCCTGACGACGATGGCCTTGTTCATGGCGAGCGTTAAGGTTCTCTGCTCGGTAATTTGGTCGAACCGGGTTGGCTTACCTTCGAGATCGAATTCGGCGCTGTCAATAGAGATCTCCGCGCCGTCTACGGTCAGCGGATGTACCTTGTGCGAGTAGCCTGAACCGAGTCTGTTCATCAGCTCGAACTGGAATCCGTCTTCCGTATTGGCGAGGCTCTGCTTTACGTATAGCCTCCTGAGCAGAAATCCGGGGACAGTGACCATCAGTGGTTTTCTCCTACATCCGGGTTGCGCATTCGATAGATTGCGGTTGCCGCCTCCACGTATTCTCCGGGGATAGGCGTCACCTGACCGAGCGCATTGGCCATGACATAGATCTGCGAAGCGCGCTCGATAAGCAGGCAGATATCCATTGCCTCATCGAGAGTGCGTCCTACTGCGACGGCTCCATGATTGGCAATGAAGGCGGCCTTGTTGCCTCCCAGTGCCTCACAGACGTTGTCGGCCAGCTCCTCGGTTCCGGGGAATCCGTATCGAGAGACTCGTATAGTGCCGCCGACATATACCACGACCTCGTCTATTACAGGTGGGAGATCTATGCCAGCTACCGCTAGGACGCTGGAAAAGATGGAGTGGGTGTGGACAACGGCTCCGGCATCAGGCCTGCGTTGGTAGATGCCGACGTGCAGTAGGCTCTCTGAGGATGGCGCGCGGTCTCCCTCTACAGGTTCGACGTCGAAGTCCGTCACGACGATGTCGTCCGCAGTAATGGATTCATATGGCGTCGATGCAGGGGTGATCGCCATCAGGTCCCGGCCGTCATCGTCGCCGAGTCGGATGCTTATGTTTCCGGCCGTGCCAGTCACGAGGCCGATGTCGGCCATCGTTCGGGCGGCGTCGGCTATTGCCTGTCTCTGGCTGTTCCACTTGATGGGCATGAGAGTCTGTACGGACAGTTTATACGGAGTTGAGGAAATTGCATAAGTGCAATTCCCGCCTTCGTGGGGACAAGCTTTCGAGGAGACGAGCGATCGGACCGCTGCGTTCGACCATTCCCGAGACAATGTGACGTGACACACATCTATAGGGATGTGTGTCACGTCACATTGTCCTGTTGGGACACATTGGGACACGTTGTCCCGTTCGTAGGCTATCAACACTGGCCAGGCTCAGCCCAGCAGCGGACCGATGCTCTCATGGACACCCAGCCAGTGTTCGTAGTGGTCCTGGTACTCGGCTGCTGCTGCGGGATCAGGCTCTGTGGTATGCGCGTGATGTGACAGCGCGATGGCCGCTTCAGCCAGCGAGCTGTATTCGCCCAGGGTTGTCCTCGCTATCATGGCGGAGCCTGTGGCCGTTACGTCAGGCTCTCTGAGCATGGAGATGGGGCGTCCCAGGGCATTAGGCAGAATCTGCCGGAATGTACTCGAACGGGTCACTCCCCCTCCTAGCGCAATGCGGCTCGCGGCGATGCCGGACTCGCGCTCAAGCTGTTCGAGGTTGGCCCTGATCGTGTAAACAAATGACTCGAGGGCGGCCCGACTGATCTGAGCGAGTGTCGGGCCTCCCATTGTCATTGGAGTGGGGAAGAGTATGCCCCCGAGCCTCATGCCAACTGCCGAAACGTCCATCGCTTGCAGTCCAAAGTGGCCCGTGACACCGAGCGATCCCTGCGGGACGGATGCGGCAAGCTTGTCCATCTGAGCATAGGCGCTTTCGCCGCCGAACACAGTCTTTGCCAGCCAGCGCCAAACGTTTCCGACGTCTCCAGCGCTGCTCTCCATGACCCATAGACCCGGCAGCTGGAACAGTCCCGTCCAGGTCTTCATGGCTGGCGACAGAATCGGCTCACCGGTCAGCATCTGGACCGGTGCGCTCCATCCTGCGATTATCCCAACCTGTCCCACATTAACGATTCCGGCGCCGATCATGCCCGACTGAGTGTCTGCTCCAGAGACAACGACACATGAGCCGGCGAGCAGGTCGACTTCGTCGGCGATCACTGTACCGCGCGAATCCGTGGCCTCACAGAGTGTCGCTTCTGGACAATTCAGCCCCAACTCATCAAACATGTCAGACGCCCACATGCGCGTTTGAATGTCAATTAGGCCACTCGCCGCAGCGAGGGTAGGCTCGCAGGCGAGGTGACCGGTTAGCCTGAATGCCACCCAGTCCGCGAGCGTGAAGATGTGACTCAAGCTGGCGTAAGCCGATGGTCGAGTGTCACGCAGCGACGCCAGTTTTCCGGCGGCCATCATGAAGGCGGGCCGGTGTCCTGTGGTGTCGTACAGTAGCTGCCCGTGCTGAGCATCGAGCGCGGAGCCCTGAAACACGGCGCGGATGTCTGTGTTGGGTCCTGCATACACCGGGAGGCCTTCGCTGTCTGTGAAGACGAGGGACTGCCGCTGGGAAGTGATCGCGACTGCCTTCGGACGGCGTCCATGTTCTCCGACGCACTCCAGGGTAGCGTCGCACAGCGACTGCCAACTGGCTTCCAGGTCGAAGCCCATACTGTATTGACCGGCGCTCGGCTCCTCCAGATAGAGCCAGGGGCGTGACGCTGAGCGAGTGATCTCGCCTGCCGAGTCAACCAGGTGGCAGCGAATTGAGCTCGATCCCGCATCGATTACCAGTACGAGGTCGTCAGCCATCCCGCAGCTTCCACACTTCGGGAGTGACGAGGTTCAGGGGGCGTATTCCCTGTACAAATCGGAGAATGTCATCTGCCATCATCCTGGAGTGACGCTCGATTGTCTCGTCTGTCGCTCCTCCTACATGCGGTGTCAGTATCACATTGTCCATCTTCAGCAGAGGGCTGTCTGGGGCGATAGGCTGGGTCTCGAACACGTCGAACGCCGCTCCACTGATTCGGCGATTTCGAAGCGCGTCGAGTAGGGCTGTCTCGTCGGCTATGCAGTAGTCTGAGCAGTTGACGAAATAGGCCGATGGCTTCATCAGGGCAAAGAAATCGGTGCTTAGCAGCCCCGTTGTCTCAGGCGTGGTTGCTGCGTGAACACTGACGAAATCGGACTCGCGGGCGAGTGTATGAAGGTCTGTCATGCGCACTCCCTCGGGCAAAGTGTCTGTGTATGGGTCGTAGGCCGACACATTCATGCCAAATCCCATACACATCCTGGCGAGAGTCCGTCCAATCGCTCCCACGCCTACAATGCCGATGGTACGGGAGTTGAGTTCGATGCCGCGAAAGTCGGTATAGCCTGCCACCGGTTGGCGCCACCGACCCGAACTAACGTAGTCATGGGTCTGCGGAATTCTTCGGGCCAGCGACAGCATCAGCCCGAAGGCGTGCTCGGCAACGGCGTGAGCGTTGCGGCCCGGAGTGTTGACCACGAACACGCCGTGATCTGTGGCGGCCTGGAGGTCGACCTGGTTAGTCGCGGCCCGGCAGATACCCACAAACTTCAGTCCTGGGCACTCCTGAAACGTCTCTTCGAACACGAAGTCGGCTTCCACGACCAGGATCGAGATGTCTTCAGATCGGATTCGCGCGGCCAACTCGTCAGGGTCGGTCAGGGCGCGTGTGTCCAGCCAACTCTCATAGGTGATGTCCATTTCGGCCCGGAGACGGGCGAGTTGACGCTCGTCGAATGGAGCGAGAATCAGGGTGTGCATATCGGCTACAGGAGCCGTCTGACCACTGGAATGCCCAGCGCGGCGCTGCCTATCCAGAGCCGCGCGGTTATCAGAAGCTTCTGACTGGCGCTTAGTCCAATCCGTTGCGAAAAGACATTGAATTCGGACTGTTCGATTCTGTCAAGGATCGTGGCGTATGCCTCATGCAGGACGCGCAGGCATGTTCGGGATTCCGATTCGACCATATCGAACAGGGGTCTAGACTTCTCGTAG
>DAOUHG010000272.1:0-6152 GCA_034428835.1 Dehalococcoidia bacterium | reverse complement strand
CCAGCATCTTCTTGCCGTCCGACTTGCGAGTCGCCAGCCCCGTTAAGGTTCCAGCGCCTTCCCGTCCGATTGCGTACTTCCCTTGCGTACCGCTTTGTATTCGAAGCCCGCTCCAGAGCGGGCGATGATTTTGTCCAGTCCAGGTCATTGGCTTCCTCCGAGCAATCTGATGTCAACCTCTTCAATCTGTATGGGGACACCTTCCAAGCAGTCCGGTAGCCGGTCCTCGGCGGGTATAGCGCTCTGGTCTACTTTCTTGGTAACCTCGACCACGATGCCCGCTGTTTCAGACATCTCTCCGTTCTCGTCCCAGAGACGTACTGGCCCTGTGTGCCTACGGTAGTTTGGCTGACGGCGGAAAAGGTCACTGTACTTGTCCCGCACCTCCTGGATGTATTCGTCTGTGTTTTCAGGTGTCGCAGTCATGTTTCCTTCCTCTGCTGATGAATTTGGTTCGCATAAAGTTGATGGGTCTTTGAACTCGTCCTCCCCGCAGGCCGTCAACCACAGGACTGTGACGAAGCAGACGAGGACGAGCAGAAGGCTGAACGGCGCTCTCCTTGTGTGCACTGTGCTACTCCTCCTTTCTGTTGATCTAGTCTCAGAGCGTCGTCAGCGCTTCACAGGCGATAATAGAACATATGGTCTTCTAGTGTCAACCCATGTGGACAAAACCCCAAGGCAATCATCTGGTCTTCGTCTTCGCTGTGCGTTAATATCAGTCTTGGCCCTTCCATCTGGTTTTAGGATAAGTCTAAGACCAATGGCGTCTGTTAATCTGGGACAGGCTCTCGGACTATGTGAAACTTGACACAATATCTGCGGGTTACCTAGAATTCACTGAATAGGCAGCATAGCTCGCCGCCCGAGTGTGAGGCTTTGGAATGGAGCTGAACGTTTCACAGTTGCTGATGGAACCGAGCGGCTCCAGCCGCGAGTACCAGTTGGACGACCCGCTGCTCATGCCCGACAGACATGACGCTCTCAGAGTGTTGGGCACGGTCGCCATGATGCGCACCAACAAGAGCATCTGGGTGAGCGCCGAATTATGTTCGGCGCTTGAGTGTGAATGCGGTCGTTGCCTGACCGGTTATAGTCATCCGATACAGTTTCAGCTCGAAGAGGAGTATATCCCCTCTCTCAACCCGCTGACCGGAGCGCGGGTTATCCCGCCCTCGGACGGCAGTGACTACTATCTTATAGATGAAAACCACATTCTCGATCTGACGGAGCCCGTCAGAGAGTACGTCATGATGGAAGACCCGATGAAGCCGCTATGCAGGCCCGAATGCGCCGGACTGTGCGCGGGATGTGGCTCGGACCTGAACTACGAGCAGTGCGACTGCGAGGCTGTCAGGGACGCGCGCTGGGGTCCCCTTCTTGAGTTGATATCCGGCGGGGCTGAGACAGACTAGGCCCCAGGTGAGGAACTGAAATGGCGCCACTTCCAAAGAAGAAACACTCGAAGAAACGACAGGGCGACAGGTCCGCTCACTTCGCAATTGGACGCCCAGCGCTGTCCAGGTGTTCGCAGTGCCAGCGAGCCAGAATGTCCCACCGCGTTTGCGCTCACTGCGGCTACTACAACGGACGCGAGGTGGTTGTGTCGGACTCTGATATCGTCTAGCGGGTCCGTACCCGCACCGACGTACCCATGAGTCGCACTACATCACATGGAGATGATCCCATGACGCTGACATTCAAGACCGAAGCTCAAGGCTCGGAGGTCGCCTACCTGTTCCCCGGACAGGGCGCGCAGGCCGTTGGAATGGGCAAGGAGCTTTACGAAAGCTCCAGCGCCGCGCGAGACGTGTTCGACCAGATTGACGAAGCGCTCGGCCGTTCCCTAACCGGTGTGATGTTCGAGGGGCCGGACGACGACCTGAAAGAGACGATCAACGCGCAGCCGGGGATCATGGCCGTCAGCCTGGCGTGCGTGAAGGCCATGGAAGACGAGCTCGGCGCCGACGAAATGCCGCAGCCCATAGTGATGGCGGGCCACAGTCTGGGCGAGTACACCGCTCTGGCAGTGGGAGGCGTGCTTTCCGTGGACCAGACGGCGCTGCTGGTACAGGAGCGCGGCAGGCTCATGCAGGAGGCGTGCGACCAGAATCCCGGCACAATGGCTGCCGTGATAGGACTCGACCGGATAGCTCTGCAGGAGGTCGCGAGAGAGACTGGCGTGTGGATCTCCAACGTCAACACCGGAGAGCAGATCGTCATCAGCGGAGAACGAATGGCGGTTGCCAGGGCGATGGACCTGTGCAGCGCGCGCGGCGCGAGCAAGGTTATAGGCCTCCGGGTCGGAGGCGCGTTCCACTCAGGGCTCATGGAGCCGGCGCGGGCCGGCCTGATGGAAGCCATCGGAGACCTGGAGTTCAGCGACTCTCGTGTGCCGATAGTTGCCAACTGCACCGGCAAGCCGATGACCAAGGCGGAAGACATCAAGCAGGAGCTGCTTACGCAGGTCTGCAGCACTGTCCAGTGGAAAGACACCATCGACTACATGGTCGGGTCGGGTGTGAACAGGTTCCTCGAGATAGGCCCGGGACGCGCGCTTAGCAGCATGGTCAAGCGCATAAACCGCAGAGCCAATATATCGAACGTTACAGACCTGGACTCGATCCTCAGCCTCCGTATCTAGGACCCCAGGCAGACGATGGCCCACAAAAGCATGTCCCGTACTCCGATACGGGGTGCACCCAGCTCCAGGCGCAGAACGCGTATCGCCGCGTTCCAGACCCTGTGCGAGATAGACTCGGTCAACCACAGCCTGGACCAGGTGCTGTCCCAGACGAAGAAGTCCCACAATTTCTCGAAGTCGGCCACCGAGTTTCTAACTGCCCTGACCACGGGTGTACTTGAAAACATCCAGCGAATAGATAAGATAATCACCGAGTTCGCCCCGACCTGGCCGATCTCTCAAATGGCCGTCACGGATCGAAACCTGCTGAGGATGGCCATTTACGAGATGGCCATGCTGGGCGAGACACCGCCCAAGGTGGCCATAAACGAGGCGGTAGAAGTCGCCAAAGTGTTCGGGTCTGAAAGCTCCCCCAGGTTTGTGAACGGAGTTCTGGGCTCGGTCTTGGAGACCACAATCGCAGAGAAGTAATCCCCCACCGGAGGTATGGCATTGGCAAGCCTGATGGAGAGAGTACAGGAAGTAGTCGCGGAGAAGTTGAGCGTAGATGAGACCGAGGTGGTGCCTGACGCATCGTTTACCGAGGACCTCAACGCCGACTCTCTCGACCTTGTCGAGCTCATCATGGCGTTCGAGGAGGAGTTCTCCACCGACGACGTCACGTTGGAGATTTCGGACGAGGACGCGGAGAATATTCAGACCGTCCAGCAGGCGGTGGACTACCTTCGCGAGAACGGTATCGAAGAGTAGTCTTCGTCTGAGTTTCAACGAGCGTCAGACTCGCTGCTGAAACAGGCTTCACAAGCCGGTTCGGCAATCCCCTCTCTTCCCTGTCATGAAGAGGGGCGACTAACTGATTCCCACACAGGCAGGTTACACGATGACCTGCCTGTTCAGCGTCCGTATAGCTTGCCCCGTACTTGATACGGGGGTTGGAGCGACCACTGAGCAGAGAAAACGTATTCATCACAGGCTTCTCCGGGACCGGCAAGACGACGACCGGGCATGAGGTCGCGCGACTGCTCGGCTGGAAGTTCGTCGATACCGACGACCTGATTGTCGCGTCTGAGAGGATGGCCATCGAGGACATCTTCTCGCGGCACGGCGAGGAGGAGTTTCGGCGAATCGAGCGGGAGACATTGAAGACAGTTGCCCGCTCGCGCCACCAGGTGGTCTCCACCGGCGGCGGCATAATCATGGACGAGCGGAACCGTGCCGTCATGGACCGCGCCGGCGTCGTCGTGCTTCTGGAAGCGCGTCCCGACACACTTGTCAGACGTCTGAGACAGCAGGAGGCCGACGAGGGCGATGATCTGGTCGCCCGACCCATGCTGGACGCCGACGACCTCGTCGAGCGCATCCATTCCTTGAAGGCCCAACGACAGTTCAACTATACTCGCGCCCACTGGACGGTGCATACAGACTTCCTCTCGCCCACGCAGGCCGCTGAGGAGGTCGTTCGGGGATTCAATATGGTCAACGCCTCCCTCAACATGGCCGAATCGGACTCTGCCAGGATGGACGATCCCGATCTGGCTGCCGAGGTCCGCACGTCGGCTGGCGACTACCCGCTGTGGGTCGGCTGGCAGCTCATAGACGAAGTCGGAGAGCGCATTCGCCGGATCATGGACCCCGGCGTCGCGTACATCATCACCGACGAGGGAGTCTATCAGCAGGCGAGGCGGGCGCAGAACTCACTGGAGATGTCCGGCATCGCCGTGCACCTGTTTGTCATGCCATCTGGAGAGCAGAGCAAGACGCTCGCGACCGCGCAGCACATCTACACATGGCTTGCGGGCCTCAAGGCGGAGCGCGGCCACCTGGTCCTGGCGGTCGGTGGTGGAGTAGTCGGCGACCTGGCCGGATTCGTTGCGGCGACGTATCTGCGCGGCCTTCCGTTCGCGCAGGTGCCGACGAGCCTGCTGGCGATGATGGACGCCTCAATCGGCGGCAAGACGGCCGTCGACTTGCCGCAGGGTAAGAACCTCGTCGGAGCGTTCTATCAGCCCAAATTCGTCTTGGCCGACGTGTCGGTACTCCAGACTCTTCCAGAGAGGGAGCTGCGTTCCGGTTGGGCCGAAGCCATCAAGCACGGCCTGATAATGGACGATGACCTCCTCTCCACGTTCGAGAGTCAGACCGACGAGATTCAGGCGCTCGAACCTGAAATCGCAACGGACGTGATCAGGCGCAGCATGGCGATCAAGGCCAACGTGGTGTCTCAGGACGAGCGCGAGACGCTCGGCATCCGTGTGCTGCTCAACTATGGGCACACGATTGGACACGGCATCGAGGCGGCGACCGGCTACGGGCAGTACCTGCACGGCGAAGCGGTCAGCATCGGCATGATGGGCGCGGCCAGGATCGGGAACGGTATGGGACTCATGTCCGACGCCGAGGTTGAGAGGCAGCAGTCAGTGCTCGCAGCCTATGGCCTGCCGCTGAGCGCGCCGAGTGTAGACCCGGGGAGCGTGTTGGAGGCGATGCGCTCCGATAAGAAGGTCGCGGGCGGCGCAATCAGGTGGGTGTTGCTGGACGGCATCGGCAACGCGATCACGAGGAACGACGTACCGGCAGAGATGGTGGATGACATACTGAGCGGCCTGATGAGCTGACCTGAACCCAGGAGGGCCGTTGCCAGGAGGGCCGTTGGAGGAATATCTCATCTGGCTGATAATCGCCCTCGTGGGCATCGGCGCAGGGGCGTACGGAGTTCTGGTAGGCGCCGGTGGCGGTTTCATATTGAGTCCGGTCCTTCTGCTGCTGGCGGTCTCGGACCCTAAAGACGTCCCCGGCACGGTCCTTGCCGCGATAGCGATCAACGGCGCTTTTGTAGCGTGGACCTATCGCAAGGTCGGAATCGTCGACTATCGAAGCGGGCTGCTCTTTGCCGCTGCCGCCGTTCCGGGCGCGGTGATCGGTGCGCTTGGTGTGAAGTTCGTCTCGTCAGACATGCTCAAGGTCGCGTTTGGTGCGCTGCTGCTGCTGCTGGCGGTCCAGTTGGCGATCCGCCCCTGGCTTCTCCGGCACTTTCGCGTGGAGAGACCGCGTCGCAGGTTCACGGCCACCGTGCGCAGCAGGCATATTCGTACCAGCGACGGCCAGGAGTACAGCTACGAGTTCAATGAGGCCCTCGCCACCTCGTTCAATGTCGCGCTGGGGTTCATTTCCAGCTTCTTCGGCATTGGCGGTGGCTTCCTGAGAACGCCCATCCTCGTGCTGGCGTTCGGTTTTCCGGTCAGGGTCGCTGCGGCGTCCTCGGTGTTTGCGTTGGCCATCTATGGCGGCGCCGGAGCAATAACGCACGCGGCCCTGGGACACATAGAGGTCTTCCCGCTGCTCCTGCTCTCTGGCGCTGGCCTTGTGATTGGCGGGCAGATCGGCGCCAGGTTCTCGGGGCGAGTGCGTGGCGTGTGGGTGCTCGGAATGCTGCTCGTCGTCGCGCTGGGGCTCGGAGTATCGCTGATCTGGGAGGGCTTGGCTGGCTGGAGCCCTTAAGCCAATACCT
>DAOUHG010000271.1:0-3787 GCA_034428835.1 Dehalococcoidia bacterium | reverse complement strand
TCGCTGTGGCCTGCACGAGAGAAGTCGAGGTGCCCGGTGAGACTGTCGTGGTGGAAAAGGAGGTTGTGAAGACCGTCGAGATACCTGGCGAGACTGTCGTGGTGGAAAAGGAGGTTGTGAAGACTGTCGAGGTGCCTGGAGAGACCGTCGTCAAAGAGGTTGTGAAGACTGTCGAGGTGCCTGGAGAGACCGTCGTGGTGGAAAAGGAGGTTGTGAAGACTGTCGAGGTGCCCGGTGAGACTGTCGTGGTGGAGAAGGAGGTTGTGAAGACGGTTGAGGTCCCCGGCGAGACTGTCGTGGTGGAAAAGGAGGTTGTGAAGACCGTCGAGGTGCCAGTAGAAGTGCCCATGCGTGGTGGCACTCTCACTATCGCGCCCCTGTTTTTCGGTGGAGACAACTGGCTGGCGCACAACAACCCCACTATTTCGCATGGTCCGCAGCAACCGATCTACGATCACCTGCTGTACCAGGGAATCTCCGATCCGACCTCCTATCTCCCTGGTCTGGCGGCCTCTTGGAGCACCCCGGACTTGAAGGACTGGGTTTTCAACATCAGAGAGGGTGTGACTTGGCACAATGGCAACGGTGAGTTGACTGCAGACGATGTAGCGCTCGCCTATACCGAGATGGCCCGGGAGGATTCCAAGTCAACGATGATCACCCACATGAAGCGGCGTGTGCCCAACATGGCGGTGGCCGATCCATACACATTGACCTTTTCGTTCGACGAGTTTGACGTATCCTTAGAGGGCCTATTGAGTACGCAGGCGCGAGCGCTTATCAGTACGCCCAAGAGTTACATCGAGTCCGTGGGCGAGGACGGATTCGAGAGGGCGCCCATAGGCACCGGCCCCTACCAGTTTGTATCCCAGGAACTGGGCGCCAGGATCGAGGTCGAGGCAGTTCCCGACGAGCATTGGCGAATCAACCCTATGTGGGACAGATTGGTCTTCATCTCAGTACCGGAGGACGCCACCAGATTGGCGATGCTGGAAACGGGTAGAGCAGACATGATCCCGATCACTACCGAGCAGGTAGAGCTGGTGAGGCGAGGTGGCTTCGACCTGCGTCGCAGCGCGAACCAGCGTCGGTTCGAGATCTTCTTCGGAGGCCTCTGGCGTTCGACGCACCCGAACTACACGGGCGAAGACCCCTGGCACGACATACGAGTGCGGGAGGCGATGAATATCGCCATTGATCGCAAGGCGATGAACAAGACATTCTTTGCCGGCATGGGGATTTGTGCGGATGGCACTCCCTGGTTCACCACGGTGGCGAGCCCCGGTGACGAGTGCATGATCCCATACGACCCTGTACGGGCTCGGCAGTTGCTGCGGGATGCCGGACACGAAGGGATGGAAGTTAGGCTAGCCAGCTACGCGTTCCCCGGGATACCCTTGCCTGAAGCGTTGCAGGCTATCGCAAGCTATTGGGACGACATTGGGATAAAGACCAAGACAGAATCGATGGAGCTACTGGGATTCAGGTCCATCTGGTTGGAGGATGCAACCAATGGGTGGATGTGGTCCTGGGGTCTGGAAACCGGTCCGCCACCTTGGGATCCGTACCTGAACAAGTTCCATCAGTCCGAGGATATAGGATTCCAGATCACTTCAGACGAATTCTTGGACAACCTGTTTGCCAAGTTAGGCACGCTTGGTGGAGACGCCATGTCGAGAGAAGAACGCGCAAAACTCTACATGGATGCGCTGAATCACACACAGGATCAGTGGGCACTGGTGAGCGTTATGAACGTACCTCTGCAGTTCTACGCTACCAATCCGGAAACGGTGTCCTCGTGGCAGCCAATTGACAACGGTGGTACGAAGTTCTACGAGTACATAGCTCCGCGGAGGTAAGCTGCGCCGCAACCTGGTGGCCCGGTGAAAGAAAACGTTAGCGTGAACACACCGCCCCGCCCCATATTGGGAAGCGGGCGGTTGTTCATCGGCTATGGGTTCACGACTTTGAGGGTATGGAGATTTGCGGGCATTCATCGCACGACGGATAGCTCTTGCAGTAGTCACTCTATTGGTGCTCTCGATCTTAGTGTTTGCCATGTCCAGGGCGCTGGGCAACCCGGTAGATGTCTTTCTGCCGATACAAGCCAGCCGGGAGGACAGAGAGGCGCTAATCGTCAGCATGGGGCTGGATAAGCCTATGCACGAGCAGTACCTGGTGTTCTTGAGGGAGCTATCTCGCGGAGACCTTGGCAAGTCAATCATGAACAAGCGTCCCGTGATTGAGATTTTCCGCATCAAGCTCTGGAACACGCTCCAACTGGCTTCGGTCGCCTTCTTGCTGACTTTACTGATCTCCCTACCTGTTGGTGTGATCGCGGCCGTGTATCGAGGCAGCTGGCAGGACTGGAGCTCCAGAGGTTTTGCTTTCGTAGGGCAGGCGGTGCCTGACTTCTGGTTAGGCATCACGCTCATCCTGCTGTTCGCAGTTTACTTCAACCTGCTACCGCCGGCCGGTAAAGGGGGGGCATCACACTTCGTACTCCCAGTGATTACTCTTGGGTGGAGCGCCTCAGCCGGGCTGATAAGAATAACCCGATCGAGCATGTTGGAGACCTTGGCGAGTGACTACATCAGGACGGCGCGAGCCAAGGGTCTAGGGGAATTTCAGATTATCGCAGGTCATGCTTTCAAGAACGCCTCTATTCCCATCCTCGCTTTCGCAAGTGGACTGATGATACGTGGCTTCATCATGGGGAGCATTATCGTTGAGACGGTCTTCGGCTGGCCGGGAGTTGGGAGGCTTGCATTCGACGCAGTCTCGGCAAGGGACTACCCGCTGGTTCAAGGGACCGTTCTGATGATTGGCGTGATTGTCCTAGTCGTGAATACTTCGATTGAAGTCATTTATGGCTGGATTGATCCGCGAGTGAGGCTCTCCTAGGTTAGACATGATGAGGTACGCGCGTGTCCCGGCGGACATGGGACGCTGGATTGTGCGTGCTGCACTCAGAGGACGATTTCCCATCCTCTCGGCCGCTGTGATGGTAGTCTTCGTACTGGCAGCAGCACTGGCACCGGTATTGGCCCCTCATTCACCAACCAAAGCCAACCTAGCTGCCTCTTTGCAGCCGCCGGTATGGCAGGGCGGCACCAGTGAGTACATTCTGGGAACGGATAAACTCGGAAGAGATATCTTAACGCGGATAATGTACGGAGCGCGGACCTCCCTCATAGTAGCCGCCATTTCCATCGCTGGGGCCGGGGTTCTGGGAACGGCGGCGGGCCTGCTGGCAGGGTATTATCGCGGATGGGTGGAAGCCCTGATTATGCGGTGGGTGGACATCATGTTGTCTTGTCCGCCGATACTGTTGGCTCTCCTCTTCGCCGTAACGTGGGGCGCCAGTTTAGTCATTGTGTTGACTGTAGTCATGGTGATCCTATGGGCACCCTATGCGCGGCTGGTGCATGCTGAGACGCTAAGCATAAGGGAGCGGGATTACATTTTGGCGGCTCACTCAACAGGTGTGCCACCCGCGCGCATCCTTGCGTTTCATATCTGGCCCAACTTGCTCAATACCGTGGTCGTCTTAGCGACACTCCAGGTGGGCATCGTCGTGCTGCTGGAGGCAGGCTTGAGCTTCCTTGGAGTTGGCATCCCGCCTCCAACGGCGAGTTGGGGCATAATGGTTGCTGACGGGAGGCAGGTCCTGGAAAAGGCGTGGTGGGTGGCAACGATTCCCGGGGTTACACTCTCGTTACTGATACTATCGGTAAACTTTCTAGGCGACTGGCTCAGGGACTTCATGGACCCCACTCTGCGTCAT
>DAOUHG010000270.1:0-2911 GCA_034428835.1 Dehalococcoidia bacterium | reverse complement strand
CACCATGCCCATGCTGACGAACGTGCGGACCGCCTCGACGTCCTGGGTGGCCCTGGACATAAGGTCGCCGGTCTGCTCCCGGTCGAAGAAGCCGAAGCTCATTCCCTGGAGCTTCATGAAGAAGTCTTCCCTCAGATCGTAGGCGCTCCTCTGGGAGAGCGACTCGGACAGGTATCTCTGGCCGTATGAGAATATACCCCTCAGCAGGCTGAACAGCACAATCACTGTCGCCAACTGAAACAGACGGCTCTGGAGACCGCTGACCAGCGCCTCGTCGACGGCTTCTCCCAACATCCTCGGTATCACAAGCGCGGAAAGACTCGACGCCACCATCGCTGCGTACGCGCCGATCAGGTACCACCTGTGTCTGAAGGCATACCTTGTCAGCCGGAACAGCACCCTCATAGGCCGGCCTCGATGGTACGAGCTTCCATGTCCGACGATTCGTGGTCGCCCCTCTGCCTCGTGAAGCCCGGCCTGCGGACTGCGTCGGCCATGATCTTCATTGCGGGGACCACGACTTCCAGTTCCTCTGTGCTCAGTACAGCGGCAAGCGACTCGGTCCTCGCCGCCCTGATGGCCGAGAATCGTTCGACCGTATCTATGCCTTCCTGCGTGAGTGAGCAGACCACGGCGCGCCTGTCCGCAGGGTCCTGCCCGCGTTCGACCAGCCCCTTGGCTACGAGACGATCTATCATGCTGGTGGCAGAGGGCATCTCAACTTCGAGCCGTCCGGCGATTTCTGACATGCGCCGCTGCCCGTCCGTCAGGAAGTGCAGTGTCTTGGCCTGTTGCCTGGTGAGGTCCAGGTCCAGCCACGCCGAGGAGCGTCTGACACGCATGTGTCTCTGCACAAGGGCCATGTGCTCGACCAGCTTCTCGATCAGCTCCTCACGGGATTGCATCGTGCGATCCTAATTATTAGTATGAGGCTAACTATCTTACACCGCCACTCCAGTCGTCAAGTGGAACGACCTTGACCTACCACCTACCACCAATCGAATCATGGTCCAACTGGACTGCTGCGTACAACGACGTCTCCCTCTGGAGACCGGTCATCGACGCCATCTGTAAATCCGAAGGCATTCGCTACCAGAGCATCGAGGCTCCACGCTCGAACACCAACGCCGTGTTCATCCTTGACCGGCGCCTGGTTGTCAAGATCTACAGCCCGTTCTGGTCCGAGTTCGATATAGAACCGAAGCTGATCGAGGTACTGAGCGCTGAAGGGGGTGTTCCCGTCCCGGAGGTTGTCGCTTCAGGTCGATACCAGGACAGGACCACCTGGAGCTACTTGGTAATGGAACACTGTCCCGGACTAACACTCGAAGCGCTCAGGCCGGAGATCAGTCGAGAAGAGGTCATGTCCATCGCCGCGCAGATAGGCGCTGTAACGAGGTCCCTTCACCAGACCGGAGTCGATAGCCTCGAAGGCGCCGACGCCGGAGAGGCCTGGGACGAACTGGTGGATCGGAGGCGAAGAGACGTACTGCCCGAACTCGTCGGTCGCGGACTGGTCATACCCAACGTCGCTGAAGGGTTGGCCGGCATCCTGGACTATGTCATTGACCACTCGAAGTCGGCCCCGCGTGTAGTCGTTCACGGCGACCTGGAGTCCGACCACATCTTGTTGACTAGGATGAACGGGGAGTGGAGAGTCGGCTCGGTCATCGACTTCGGCGACGCCAGGGTCGGTGTGAGAGACTACGAGTGGATGCCTCTGTGGCTTGGTCTCTTCGACAGAAACGTCGATGAGATGCGGGCCTTTGTCGAGTCGTACGACCGGACCCTCCTGGCAGACGAGACATTTCCACGCCGGATCATGGGATGGACACTGCTGCACGACTTCGGCACTGACGCCGTCGCCGAGGTCCTGCACAAGATCGACACCCCAACACCTGTCGAAACGTTTGGAGAGCTGTGCAAGATAGTCTGGCCTGGTCTAACGAGGCTGGCGTAGGACTTGGCCCCTAGAATGAGGTATGCGGTGCCGTGAGGTTGAGAATCTCATTGAGCGTGCTGCCCGTCGTCCTGGTCGTCGGATGGCTTAGCTTGACGCAGGGTTGGGATGGACTTCTACTCAGCGGGGTCTGGGCGGTCGTGATCCTCATCGCCGTCGGAGTCTGCGCGCTGCTCGGACGCGCCGCCGGAGCGTCCAACGCCACGCCACTGTGGATCGTCTGCCTCTTGGCGTCGGTCCTTCTAGTGGGATTCTCAGCGCTGACCATCCTCGGCATCGGAATGCTGATCGCGCCGTTAGCCATCGTGCTGCTGACGTTCTCGTTGGTCAACCTCGCCGCCGACTTCCGCTACCGGCGCTGGTCACGTTGAGGTGTGGCTCATGTGGTGGCCATCTCTTTGACACTGGCCCGCTCAAGCAGACTCTGTCCCAATCCGCACAGTTCCTCATCGGCAAATGCCTTAAGACGAGATTGATCTGGATTCACAGTCGACGTGTTGTCGCTATAAGAGACATTTGCGGAGCTATCTTGGGTAACAAGTCTGGGGACTTTGGAGGCTGTAGAACACTCCAGAGCTAGTATGGCTGACTTTCAGCACCATTTCCATTCCTGTTGGACATAAAGTCAAGATATGTTAGGGTTGGTATAGCTTATCCAATGACAATTGGACTATCGTTGCGAACACCGTCATGGAAGGAGTCGACTATAGCGTACTGCGTTGCTGTATCTAAGCTTTGGACAAGGAGAGAAGAAGATGATGATGAAGAAGACAGGAGTCCAATGGTATTTGCTTGGAGTAATAGCAGCCATGCTTCTCTGCCTCGCTGTGGCCTGCACGAGAGAAGTCGAGGTGCCCGGTGAGACTGTCGTGGTGGAAAAGGAGGTTGTGAAGACCGTCGAGATACCTGGCGAGACTGTCGTGGTGGAAAAGGAGGTTGTGAAGACTGTCG
>DAOUHG010000269.1:0-51321 GCA_034428835.1 Dehalococcoidia bacterium | reverse complement strand
CGAGGCATGGGAGAACTCCGAGAAGTGGTTCCAAGAGTGGAAGAACTCCATCGATCCCGAGGAATACGAGGCCATTATCGCTGAGGAACTAGCAGGGTTCCATACGATGATAGACACGCAGCTCGAACGCCGAAAGCAGATCGCGGCGGACCGGGAACGCAGGGAGAGGGAGGAGGCCGAACGACTGGCCCAACAGTCCGCCGTGGCGGATGAAGCAGAAGCCGAGTCCGAAGAGCCACCGGGACCCCGTCCGCCCACACGCTCACAGCACAGACGAAAGCTGATGTTCGTTCTTGGAGATTCGATCTACGTTGACTGCGACCATCTCGACTGCGATCTGCACGAACAGGACAGAAGCAGGTTCCGTGGCTCTGTCCAGTACGGTGCCGGCCCCACCTCAGGACACTTCCCCTGACCAGGCCGCAACCCTGTAACACGCCCCCGGGATCAATCATGCTGGACCCAAGCGGATAGCCGCACTCTACGAGCAGGGCAAAGTCCACCACGTCGGCACGTTCCCCGAGCTTGAGGGCCAGATGTGTACCTGGACCCCGAAAGGCCCAGCCGACGACTCTCCCGACCGCATGGACGCCCTCGTCTGGGTAATCTCTCAGCTAATCAACAGACCAATCACTAGGATATGGACCTGACCCAACACCGATGCATCGTCATTCCCGCGAAGCTTGTCCTCACAAAAACCGGGAGCAGGAATCCACAGCCTAGAGCACAAACGTGAAAACACTCTGCGTCTCTCTCCTGTCACTCCCGCACCCCATCTCGTCACTCCCGCACCCCATCTCGTCATTCCCGCGAAAGCGGGAATCCAAGGGGCGTGGCAATTCACTCCGAGGCTACCTACCAATCTGGAACAGGCTCCTTGGCCACTACTCCACTTGCCAGCCGCGCCGCCTTCTACCTAGAATGAGAGACTGCACACCAGTTCACGGACGGCGTTTTTTCGTTGGGAACCACGTAACTTCCCTCAGATTCATCACCACGACTACTATGTAGCCTCTCGCGTGCCCGGCCCGGGACGCAGCGAGGGGCTATTGTGTGTTCCGGGCCGAAACTCCCTAGACACATTGAGTATTCGCCTCGCCTTGCTGTGCGGGAAACGAGCCTGAGGGCAGGCACATAGGAGACGTAACATGGCACTTGAATCCGAGCAGGATCTCTCCGGCCTTCGTGAGAGGATCAGACACTCCACCGCTCACGTGATGGCAGACGTGGTTACGACGATGTTCCCCGATGCCAAGCTGGCTATCGGCCCCCCGACCGAAGACGGCTTCTACTACGACTTCATGATTGACAATCCCTTCACGCCTGAAGACCTTGAGGAGATAGAGCGACGCATGAGCGTGGTGATCTCTGAGGACCACGCCTTTGAGTATGCCGAGTACCCCCGCGAGAAGATGAACGAGATGAACTCGGACGAGCCGCTAAAGCTCGAAGTCATAGCCGGGATCCCAGACGACGAGCCGATCTCGACCTACACCCACCGTGACTTCGAGGACCTCTGCGCCGGTCCCCACGTCGAGTCCACAGGCCGCATCCCGGCTTTCAAGCTGCTCAGCGTCGCAGGCGCATACTGGCGCGGCGACGAGAACCGTCCCATGCTCCAGCGTATATACGGCACGGCCTTCGAGTCGCAGGAAGCGCTGGACGAACACCTCGAACGACTCGAACAGGCGAGGTTAAGGGACCACAGGACGCTTGGACGCGATCTCGACCTGTTCTCCGTTCATGACGAGACCGGCCCCGGACTCATCATCTGGCATCCGAAGGGGGCCCGCGTCCGCGGACTCGTGGAAGACGTCTGGAAGCGTGAACACTATCGATGGGGCTACGATCTCGTCTATACCCCTCACATCGGGCGGTCTACGCTCTGGGAGACCAGCGGCCACCTGGAGAACTTCAAGGAGAACATGTTCTCTGCGATGGACATGGAAGGGCAGGAGTACTACCTCAAGCCCATGAACTGCCCATTCCACATCATGTACTATCGAAATGGTCTGCGCAGCTACCGCGATCTGCCAATGCGGATCGGTGAATTGGGTTCCGTGTATCGGTACGAGCGCGGCGGCACGCTCCACGGGATGCTCCGAGTCAGGGGTATGACCCAGGACGACGCCCACATCTTCTGCAGACCTGACCAGATCGTTGCCGAGGTAAATGGGGTTCTCGATCTCACGTTCCACCTGTTGGACATGTTTGATTTCGCCGACTACTCTGTCATGCTTTCGACACGGCCAGACAAGGCAGTCGGCTCCGAAGAGGAGTGGGAGGTTGCCACCAGCTCACTCAGGTCCACTCTCGAAGAGCGTGGCATGGAGTACGAAGTCGAGGAGGGCGGGGGAGCGTTCTACGGACCGAAGATAGACGTCCACATAAGAGACGCCATCGGGCGTCTCTGGCAGTGTACGACAGTTCAGTTCGACTTCAACTTGCCCCGCAGATTCGGGCTGACCTACATCGGCGCGGATGGCGCTGAGCACCAGCCGTACATGGTCCATCGCGCACTCCTTGGCTCCATGGAGCGGTTCATGGGCGTACTCATCGAGCACTTCGGCGGCGCCTTCCCGACCTGGCTGGCGCCGGTGCAGGCATCGATCATTCCTATTGCGGACCGCCACCATGAATACGCCGAGATGGTTCGCGCTACGCTGTCCGATGCGGGAATACGTGCCGAGACCGACCTGCGCAACGAGCGCATGGGCTTCAAGATACGGGAAGCCCAGATGCAGAAGGTGCCGTATATGCTGATCGTCGGAGACCGTGAGATCGCTGCTGACGCGGTAGGTGTTCGCCTCCGCTCGGGAGAAGATCTCGGGGCTACGTCCGTGTCTGTGCTTGTTGACAGAATCGTTGAGGAAACGACTTCTGGGTCTGGCTGACCATCTGGCGGCCTGGGCGACGCTTGGGCGACCGTTGAGGGCAGATTTGCCCTCGACGGTCGCTCAACACGTTGTTGAGAGAAGTGCAAAACTCCGAATTCCTACCCGTCATTCCCGCGAAAGAACGTCACCCCGTACTCAGATACGGGGCGGGAATCCACAGGCCAGCAACCACCGTTCACCATGCTTGTGCCCGTGAAAACGGGTACTGGACTCCCGCTTTCGCGGGAGTGACGAGGCTACTTCCGACGGAGTTTTGGACTTGTCTCACGTTGTTGCCCGTTTGTTGCATCTATGATATATTCTGTGAAACTCAGGTTCGGGCCTGAGCTAGCCTTATTTGGGAAAAGCTTTAAGGAAGAGGTGTCAGGATACCCCCACGGGACTACAGAGCCAACGAGCAGATAAGAATTCCGCAGGTCCGCGTCATTGACGAGGAGGGTACTCAGCTGGGGGTGATGGACACCCGCGATGCGCTCCAGATTGCCGACGAACGCGGATACGACCTCGTCGAGGTCGCCCCAGCCGCCGCGCCGCCCGTGTGTCGCCTTATGGACTTCGGCAAGTTCAAGTACGAGGCAACACGCAAGGAGCGCGAAGCACGCAAGGCCCGCAGGTCCAGGCCGACCAACGAGCTGCGTGAGGTCAGGATGAAAACGCGCATCGGCGAACATGATCGGCTAGCCAAGACACGTCTCGCAAAGCGCCTTCTCGACCAGGGATCGAAGGTCAAGGTCTCGGTTATGTTCCGAGGCCGCGAGAATGACCATCCCGAGATTGGAATGGCGTTGCTGCGCAAGGTTGCCGAAGCGCTCGTGGACGACGCCGCGCTCGAAAGCACCCCCAGGTTCGAGAGCAGAAGAATGCTCTCGATGGTGCTGACGCCAATAATACCCCCAGCTCCCAGGGAGCAAGGGTCAGAACGTCAACCGGAGAAAGTCAGTGCCTAAACTCAAGACTCACAAAGGCGCCAAGCGACGGTTCAGAATCACGGGCACAGGCAAGCTGGTCCGGATGAAGGGACACAGAAGTCACTTGCGACGCAAGAAAACCGCTAGGGCGAAACGCCTGTTCGCCAAGAAGATCGAGGCGAGCCCGTCCGACGTCAAGATGCTGAAGCGTGCGCTTCCATACGGGCTTCGCTAACTGCTAAAATCTCAAGTCTGGCCGTAACTCCACGCCGCCCCTCCCAAGTGCAGGGGCGGTTGCATGTCTGAGCAGGGAGGTAACCAAATTGACGCGGATCAAGCGCGGTGTCACTAAGCGAAAGCGTCACAAGAAGATACTAAATATGACCAAGGGTCATCAGGGTGGACGACACTCCCTATTCAGGCAGGCCAACGAGTCGATGCTGAAGGCTTACTCATACGCGTTCGCTCACCGGCGTGAACGCAAGGGCGACATGCGCAAGCTCTGGAACATCAAGATCAACGCTGCCGCCCGTGCCAACGGCATAAGCTACAGCAAGCTCATTTATGGCCTGCGGCTCGCCGGCATTGAGGTCAACCGCAAAATGCTGGCCGATGTCGCGATGCGGGACCCGGAAGGGTTCGCGCAGATAGCCGAGACCGCAAAGCAGCACCTCGAGACGGCCACGGCCGCCACATAGGCGAACATACGCTGCCCAACCATCGTTTCGACGGAAGGCGGAACCCATCTGTGGGAGACTATCCGCCGTTGCAGTTGTCGTAACGCGTGAACGGTACACGGATAGAGTTTCGATTGTCGAGCTTCTCAGCTCAGCGAGGCAGGATAAGGTTGCTATCGCCGAATTCATGCCACAGGTAGCCTGATTTTACGGCTTCGGTGTATGCGGATTTCACCATCTCCTCACCCGCCAGCGCGTACAGCATCGCAAGATGGCTTGCCATCGGATCGTGAAACCCCGTAAGCAGTCCATCCACTACGTTAACCCCTCGATCCGGATGGATATAGATTCCCGTGAAACCGGAAACCGGACGTACCCGCTCTCCGTCCCAGGCGGACTCGAGTGCCCTCACAACCGTGGTCCCCACGGCGATTACGCGGCGTCCTTCGCTCCTGGCTCGGTTGATCTGTTGTGCTGTGGAGGAGAACACTTGGAAGGGCTCAGCGTACATGGGATGGTCCTCTAGCTCTTCGGAGTCTATCTCAAGGCTTGAGACGCCCGTGTGAAGCAGTATGGGCGCTATTCTAATGCCCTTCTCCGTCAGGCTATCGACGACGCGACGAGTGAATGGCCGGGCGGCCGATGGCATCTCTGCGCTCCCTGGCGTCCTCGAGAAGATCGTTTGATAGGTCTCCATAGGGTAGTCCTGGTCCACGTACCCGTAGCGAATGGGAGAGCCGTGTTTGCTCACGGACGTCATCACGTCGCCGTCGATCCTCACAAACCAGAGCCTCTCTAGCCCTGGGAATCTGGACACGAGTCGCCCAGTCATTTCGGGAAGGAGGATTTCATCTCCCGATTCCAGTGGCAACGGTCCAGGCTCGCTTGCGCTCCAGCGCGGCTCCGCCAGCCATACCCCGCCACCATAATCTGTGGAGAGATTCAAAACGAACGCTCCCGCCGGACCTTCCGCGGGCAGACTTGCGGGGATGGTTGCACTTTCGTTTACAACCAGCAGGTCGCCAGGGGTTAGAAACTCGTGCAGCGAGCTGAATCTCGTATGAGTGTTACCGTAAGGTGTTGTCACGAGGAGGCGAACGTTGTCTCTGTCCAGGTGACGGCTCTCAGGTGGGGCCGTTGCCTGGAGCTGATCGGGCCTGTCGAATAAAAGGGACGTACTTTTCATGCCGCTGCCTCCCAAATGTCTGATTGCGCCTCAAACCGACGACCACTCACCGACGCGTGAGGCTGTCCCAGGAGCCATGCCCAGAACGGTAGAGTGATTTCAGGCAGCGGTCGATCGGAGATGTCTTCTCCGGGAAAGGCTTCCTGATGCAGCTGCGTTCTCATGTCACCGGGATCGACGCTGACGACAGCTACTCCGTCATCGCGCAGCTCATTGGCCAGTGTCAACGAAGCGAGATCGAGTGCGGCTTTGCTGGCGCCGTAAGCGCCCCAGCCTGAATACCCGCCTACAGCGGCGTCGCTTGAGATATTGATGACCATGCCTCCACTCTGCCTCAGTAGGCTTAGAGTGGATTGAACCAGCGCCAGAGGCGCAATCAGGTTTGTGCTGAAGACCCCTTCAAGTGTGTCGAGTGGGTATTCCGATAGCGGCGGCATTGGAGACAACCCCAGGGCCGATGCGTTGTTGATGAGAAGATCGAGCCTGCCTAGAGACTCTGCCGCTTCGGCCAATCGCTCGCGGTGTGCTCTATCGGAGACATCGCCCGCTAGCGCAATTATTCTGCCGCCGTGGCCTTCTATCGCTCGCGCCGTCCTTCCGAGCGCGTTCAGCCCCCGCGCGGTCAGAACCAAGTCGTATCCCTGCCTGGCGGTAAAGCCGGCAAGCTCAGCTCCGAGACCTCGGCTTGCTCCCGTAATCAGTGCAACTTTCGTCATTTCTGTCCTCCAGTGAAATCTCTTCCCATCGTAATGGGGGCATAAGCCAACCGCATCGTGCTGAAGTACAGAGGAGAAACAAAGAAAACGGACAGGTATGACACCTGTCCGTTGGTACGGTACGTGGAATCGAGCTACAGCTCTACCAGCCTTCTTTGGACGGCGATAGAGGCAGCCTCAGTGCGATTTCCAGCGTTTAGCTTGCTCAAGATCGAGCCAACGTGGAACTTTACAGTTCGTTCCGCTATTTGAAGCCTATCGGCAATCTCCTTGTTCTGGAGACCCTTCACAAGAAGGCCCAGCACTTCCAGTTCACGTGGGGTGACGGATGTGCTCTGATTGGCTGATTCGGCGTTCTGGCTCATCTGTCTTAGCAGCTTCGTCATGATTACGGGCTGCAGCAAGGATCCGCCCGAGTGAACGACGCGGACAGCATCGAAAATCTGGTCGCGCGACGCGCCTTTCAGGATGTATCCTCGCGCCCCGGCCTGCAGGGCAGCCAGAATGCGCTCGTCTGTATCGAAGGCCGTGAAGACGATCACGCGCACCTTGAGCTTGTGCTCCTGAATGCGCCGGAGCGCCTCCACTCCATCCATCTCGGGCATTTCCAGGTCGAGCAGCATGACGTCGGGCTCGAGCAGCGCCACCCTCTCGACAGCTTCAGCGCCGCTGCCCGCTTCACCAATGACCTCGAAGTCCGGCTGAGTGTTCAGCGCGGCCACTAGACCCTCCCTAAGCACCGGATGATCGTCGGCAACCAGCAACCGCACCTTCTCACTCATAACCTACTCTCACTCACTCGCAGAGCGGACGTAAGCGGAACGAGAACCTCTACTCTTGTTCCGGTTCCCATACCGCTGTCAATGCTCGCGCTTCCTCCGAGGAGCCTTGCGCGCTCGTTGATGCCCACCAGTCCATAGTGGTCCCTCGGTATTGTGGACGGCTCGAACCCTATGCCGTTGTCCTCTACGGAGAGCTCGATGTTCTGAGGCGTCGTAACGATACGTGCTATCACCTCTGTTGCCCCGGAGTGGTTGATGGCGTTTCTCAGGGCTTCCTGCGCGATCCTGTACAATCCAGCCTCGATTCTCGGCGGAAGGGGGTGTGCCCCGCTAATGGAATCGAAGTCTATTTTTACGTTTCCATCGCGTGACAACTCGTTCGTCAACATAACCAGCGCATCGGCAAGGGAGTGTCCCTCCAGAGGCGTTGCGCGAAGGTCGAGAACCGAGCGCCTCGCATCTTCGAGGGTGTTCCTGGTCACCATGAGGGCCTGGTGGATCGCCTGCCTCGCACCCTGCGGGTCCGGATTCTCAGCAAGTTGGGCTTCGGCGGCCTCGAGTTGCAAAGCTATCGCGACAAGCCCCTGCGCCAGCGTGTCGTGAATCTCACGCGCCAATCGGTTACGCTCCTCGACCGCGCCAAGCTCGGCGCTGCGTTCGAACAGGCGTGCCCTCTCTACGGCTATGCTTAGCAGGTCGCCCACGGTGTACAAAATTCTGAGATCGTCGTCCGATAGCTCTCGCCAATCACCGCTGGCGACATTGAGGACACCCAGCCGCTTGTCTCCAGACGTATAAAGCGGAATACTGGCGTGGTATCGAAGCCCATCGGTTCCGTCCACCAGCCTGTTGAGCCGGCTGCACGTGACGACGTTGACGTTTGCCGCTCCCTCCAGGTCGCCCTCACGATATGTTCTCAGACAATAGCAGTCGCCCTCCATCCGCGCCGGATCGTTGGCTAACGCTAGAGGAAGGTTTCGGGACGCGGCGAGGTAGGACTCGTCCATGTTTTCACGCAGCAGCCATATCCAGCCGGTGTTCAGGTCGAGCAGACTGATAACCTCTGTCAGCGCGGTGCGAAGGGAGCGAGTCAGATTGACCTCACGGTTCAACGCCTCCGCGATGGTATTGAGGATCGAGAGCTCTCGGTTGCGACGCCGCAGCTGCTCCGTCCGCGTATTGCTCTGGGGTTTTCTGGGCATTGGCAACCACTCGTACCGGAAACTCGCCCGCGGAGACTAACTTTAGCACATCGCATGGTCGTGTTCATTCTCCACAGCGAACTGGTTGGCCCCCCTCCAGACTCGCGCCTCCCAGACAGGATGACTGCACTGCTTGTTACTCCAGCAGCTTTTTGATGTCCTGGACGATCTCTGCCGGGTCCAAAGGCGAGGTGAACACCACGCGCCGTCTCCCGTCCCGGTCGATCAGGAACACCGGCGCCGAGTGGATCACCAGGTATTGTTCGGCTATCGCGGCGCTAAGACTGTCCATTGCCCCGCGAGGCTTCGGCGTGGGAGTCTCTTCCTTGGGGTTATCGGCGTAGGGATCGACGTAGTAGCTCTGCCAGATCGGGGCTAACGTCTCCTGGTTGCCTACCAGGAACTGCCACTCGTCCTTCAGCTCCCAGCGATCGAGATATTCGCGCGCGGTCTTCACCGTGTCTCGCTCGGGATCGACGCTGATTGCAACGAACTCGACCTCGCTCGCATCGGCTGCCAACTGTGTCTGGACGTCCCTCAGCTGGGTCGTGACAATCGGACACACGTCTGGACAGTAGGTATACAGGAACGTGAGGACCACGACTCGACCCTGGAGGCTCTCAAGCTTGACAGGCTGGTCAAGTTGGTTGGTCAAGCTTACCGCAGGCGCGCGGTCAGTGTTCTTGAGGACTGTGCCGTTGAATTCGGCATCTGACGGCTCGTTGCCGCATCCTGCCAGGGCGAGTAGCAGCGCGACGGTGACAGTCAACAGCGTCAGGCGAGGGGAATACCCTGGCGTGGCCTGTGCGGAAGGGGTTGGGCGACGACGGATTGCTCTGCTCGGGCCGCATGGCGGCTGCTGGGCGGGGACTATTCCGCCGGCTCGTTGCGGGTAAGCAGGTACGCGACAATGGGAACCAGCAAAACCAGCGCAGCTCCGAGTACGATTACTGCCTCGACGCCGATGACCTCGTTCAGCACAATGAAAAGCGTGCCAAGTCCGCCGCCGTAGATCGCGATCAGCGAGATCGCCAGGAACGGGAACAGTATCGAGAATCTAAACTCTTTGCTCATCTAGGGGTCTCCTCCAGTCCGGGAGTGCCGTTTCCGAGGTAACTCATGCGTTGTCTTCGGTTGGCCTGACGCAACTGCTCCTCTTCGCCGTACCACCGGTAGAACGTCACTATCAGTAGGCCGAGGAAGAGCAGTCCGCCTCCGACCTTCATAATAATCGCGCCGATCTGCTGATCGGTCAGCGCCGACAGGGTCGTAATCCTTGGTGCATCTATGTAGAACTCGTAGAGTGGTCCCCCTGCGAACGTCAGCGCTCCAAAGACGATAATCTGCGCGACCGAGAGTCCGAACAGGTACATCATCTGCATCGGGTACGACACCCGTGGGAGCTCCGCCATCGTGCTAGTAAGGGGCCACCACATGACCATGGCCGTCGAAATCATCATCATGTGCTCGACGACGTGGACAACGTTGTTCGACAGAGAGGTGTTGTAGAGTGCGGGGACGTGCCACAGCGAAAAGACTATGTTGAAAACCAGAAACGCTCCGATCGGATGCGTTATGGTCCGCGCTGCCTTGAATGCCCAGTCCGGGCGCAGGAACGGGCGAATAAGCCAGTGAGGCAAACCGCGGATCAGCAGTGGCGGCGCGACCAGTGTCAGCAGGACGTGCTGGAGCATGTGAACGCTGAAGAGGTAGTTGTCGCTGATTACGTTGATCGGAGAGACCAGCGCAACGAACAGTACCAGTACTCCCAGCGTGAATGTGGCCACCTGCCTGGGATCCACATAGTCCGCCCAGTCGTTTCGCTCTCGTAGAGGACCGACTCCGAGCAGGTACAGACCCTCTATGGCGACCAGTAGCGCCACCGACTCGGGTTCGGCCTGCCACATCGTCCACAGCGACCCTGTGCCGAGTCCCATCCCTCATCTCCTTCCGGTGCCAACGTCCTGGAGAAAATTGCGTCAGCACGTCCTCCACGACCAGTTTGCTCAGAGCAGGAACCAACCGAAAAGGGCCATCAGTGCGAAGATGACGCCTGTCGCGACGAACAATCCAAAGAAGAACATCCCGGAGAACACCTTCGAATCGAACTTCAGGTGCATGTAGTACAGGATTACCAAGACGAATTTGCCAATCGACAGTACTGCCAGGATGGGAATGATCCCGTAGCTGAGGGGTGTGACGTAGAAGATCGCAACTTCAATGGCTGTAAGCGCCGACAGGATCATCGCGACCTTGAAGTAAGTCGCCGGCGTCGGGTGTCCAGTGTGAACGGCGCCGATATGGGCTCCGTGCTCTTCCACCTGAATGTTCTCCTGACTCATGCCATCTCCCCGAGTCTGTTACTCCCGTTTCACTTGCAGGGACTAAGATCGTCGCTGGATCAATGGGCGGCGCCCGCGGTTGCTGCCCCGGGGAACCCTTCGAATATGCCGAACAGGTAGACGACCGTGAAAATCACGATCCAAACGATGTCAACGAAGTGCCAGTAAAGTGCCGCGAGGTCTACGTCCAGGTTTTTCTCTGGGGTCACGCCGCCCTTCCTGAACGAGTGGAACAGAATCGACAGCAGCCAGATCACGCCAATCGTCACGTGCGCGCCATGGAATCCCGTAAGCGTAAAGAATGAAGATCCGAACAGATTGGTCCGCGGCGTAAGTCCGTGGACCGCGAAATCCCTGAACTCAAACGTCTGGAAGGCGAGGAACGTGGCCCCCATGATCGCGGTCGCTGCAAGCCATATCCGGAATGCCTTCAGGTTCCCCCTGACCAACCAGGAATATGCCAACACCATGCTCATCGAGCTCATCAGCAGTACGAAAGTGCTTACCGACGTGACAGGGATGTCGAAGACGTCGATAGGGTAGGGACCAACGAGGCTCTTCCCCTTGTACACCAGATAGGTGGCAATCAGGGTGCCGAAGAACATGCAGTCCGATCCCAAGAACGCCCACATGAGGAGCTTTCTGTGGTTCAGACCCGTCGTCGTTGGTTCGTGTTCACCGTGGATGGCGGCATCAGCTTGTGCCACTTAAGAAGCCTCCGTGCTATTAGTAGGCCGCGTGCGCGCCGTCCGGATCAGGGTCGTTGACTGGCTCGAACGACCAGCGATAGACAGATACCATTCCGATCACCACGCCGACTACCGTGAACGTCAGAGCAGCCCAGTTCAGCGACCGGATACCCGCCGCGTCCACGTTCATGAGATATACCAAGCTGAACCCCGCGATAAACAGTCCGAGCGAGACGAAGAGCGGCCAGTACGACGGTTGCGGCAGGTGTATGTCGTGCTCGTCCTCCTCGTCGGAACCGCCTGCTACGACGGGAACGTCAGTAGTGGTACGCTCGCGCCTGCGCTGCTTCTCTTCCCACCAGTCGTCCCTGTCCAGTACGTGCGGGATCTCAACGAAGTTGTATTCGGGCGGCGGCGACGGAATCGACCACTCGAGTGTCCGTCCGTCCCACGGGTCCGCGCCCGCCAGCTCCCCCTTCGTCCAGCTTCTCCACATATTGTAGATGAAGAACACGAATCCGACGGCCAGCATGAACGCGCCTAGCGTCGAGACCAGGTTCCAGAAGTCCCAGCCCATCCCTTCGTAGTAGGTGTATATCCGGCGAGGCATACCGTTGAGGCCGGTGAAGTGCATCGGGAAGAACGTGACGTTCTGTCCGATGAACATCAGCCAGAAGTGGACCTGGCCCAATTTCTCATCGTACATGCGCCCGGTCAGCTTCGGGTACCAATAGTAGACGCCGGCCAGTATGGCGAAGATCGCTCCACCAAACAGTACATAGTGAATGTGGGCGACGACGAAGTACGTGTCCTGCTGCTGAGCATCAGAAGGTGCTACCGCGTGCATCACGCCACTGATTCCACCGATGACGAACATCGACACGAACGCGATCGCGAACAGCATTGGAGTTTTCAGGTTGATCGACCCGCCCCACATTGTGCCCATCCAGTTGAACACCTTGATGCCCGTCGGCACCGCGATCATCATCGTGGTCACCGCGAAGACCGAGTTCGCAACCGGACCGAGTCCCACCGTGAACATGTGGTGGCTCCAGACCATCCAGCCCATGAAGGCGATGACGATGCCTGCCAGCACGACTGTCTGGTACCCGAACAGGGGCTTTCTGGAGAACACAGGGATGACATCAGAGACGATTCCCATTGCCGGCAGTATCAATATGTAGACCTCTGGATGTCCGAATACCCAGAAGAGGTGCTGCCAGAGCACCGGATTGGCCCCTGCCGCGACGTTGAAGAAGTTCATTCCAAAGGCGCGGTCGAACAGCAGCTCGATCAGCGCGACGGTGATTACCGGGAACGCCAGCACAAGCAGTATCGCTGTCACCATCGTCATCCACGTAAACAGCGGCATTCTCATCAGGCTCATGCCCGGAGCTCGCATGTTGACAATAGTAACGATGAAGTTGAATGACGCTGCCAGCGATGCCACTCCCAGCACCTGCAACGACACGATCCACACGTCGATCCCGTGCCCGGTGTTGAACGTGATTCCGGTCAGCGGCGAATAGCCGAACCAGCCTCCATTGGGCGCGGCGTGCATGAACCAACTCAGTTTGAGAATGAGCGCCCCTGCGAGGAACGTCCAGTAACTGAATGCGTTGAGCCTTGGGAAGGCGACGTCACGTGCCCCTATCTGGAGAGGGACCACGAAGTTGAAGAAGGCCGCGGACAGCGGCATCACGCCAAGGAAAATCATCGTCGTGGCGTGCATAGTGAAGAGCTGGTTGAATATCTCGGGCGTGACGAGGTTCTGTTCCGGCCTCATCAACTGTGTGCGGATTATTATGGCTTCAATCCCGCCCGAGAAGAACATGATGAAAGCCGTCACACCGTAGAGGACGCCTATGCGTTTGTGATCGATTGTGGTCAGCCAGTTCCAGATCCCCGTTGGGTGGACTGGTCTTGGAATCGTTAGGGGAATGGTCGTCATCCCGTTCCTCCGAACATTGGCGTCACAGTTGCTGCGCCTTACTTGAGGCTTGAAACATACGCGACCAACGCTGAAAGTTCAGCTTCGGTCAGCTTATTGGCAGGGTCTATGTAAGGCGCTCCGCGCCGTGCCATTATGTTGCCCGTCTTGGCTGCCTCCGGGTCCTCGATCCAGGTCCTGAGGTTGCGCTGGAGTATCGAGTCGTTTACTTTTCCATCTTCCCCGAGGTTTTCGAAAACACCGCCTGCGAGTTGCGTACGAGTCGCAACGTGTGTCAGGTTCGGACCGTCGCGCCCCAGGGTGCCCTTTGGAGTTACGGACTCAGTAGCGTGGCAGCCGCTACAGCCAGCTTTCACGAACAGGCTCTTGCCTTCCGAGATCAGCGGGTCCTGCGACTCGACTGCCGGCGATGCCTGGTATCTCAACCAGGCATCGAAGTCCTCTCGCGTCTGGACAACGACTTTGAAGCGCATGTTGGCGTGCTGAACTCCGCAGAACTCGGCGCACTGGGCGTAGTACCTGCCTGTTCGATCGGCCTTGATCCACATGGTGTTGCCATTGCTGGGCACCATATCGACTTTGCCCGCGATTTTCGGGATCCAGAAGCTATGGATCACGTCCACGGACTCGAGGTTCACGTTGACGACCTCGTTGACGGGTATGTAAAGATCGTTCGCGAAGACCACCTCCTGGGTGGGATCGTCGGGATGCGGGTACCTGAATTCGAACCACCACTGATGGCCGATCGCCTCTACCGTCAAAGCGTGTGGCTCCGGAGAGACCTGGTTGTCAAAAATCACGAATACGGTTGGGATAGCTACGAGAATAAGCAGCGCCGCCGGGCCCACTGTCCAGGCAAACTCAACCGTGCTATTGCCCTCGATCTGCTCCGGCACTTCGTCCGCTCTGCGCCTGCGGAACTTGATAACCGAGTAGACGAGCGCGCCTTCCACGAGGATGAAGACAACTGTGCCGGCGGCGAATATCACCCAGAACAGGTTCAACTGCGACTGTGCGACCGGGCCCTGGGCATCGAAGGTGGACTGAGGATCGTTGGGCGTGCAACCGAACACAAACGCCAGCAGGGCGCCAACCACTACAAGGCAGACCAAAATCCCACTTCGCTGCAACACTCTGGACATGTTCCCGGAATCCCTCTGACTGGTGCTAATGACTTAGAAATCGCTGGTGACACCAGTGATAAAATCTATCAAAGCGCCCTATGCCAGTCAAGGATGTCAGCGGCTGATCGAACGCCTGCTGATGTTTGTTGAACGACAGGTTCCCGCGCCCGGTCTGAGCGCGTGAAACCGGCGCATGCGTCCTTTGTAAAAGCGCCATCATACTCCGACCATGCTGTCTATCATCATGAGCGTGAACAGCAGCGCGAGATACGCAAGCGAATACAGATAGGTGGACTTAGCTCCCTCTATCCCCGGCCTGCGCATCAACCTGTAAGCTGAATAGACGAACCCGATTCCCAGTGCGAGTGCGCCTACAAAGTAAACCCACCCGACTGCTCTGGTCGTGAAGAACATCGCTGTCAGAGCAGTTAATAGGATTGTGTACAGTAGAATGGACCGCTTCGTCTCGCTGATTCCTGCAACTACGGGCAGCATCGGCACGCCAGCTTCCGAGTAGTCGTCCTTGATCAGCAGCGAGAGGGCCCAGAAGTGGGGCGGAGTCCAGAAGAAGACGATTGCGAACATGTAGAGCGCCGGCAGGTCCAGGCTGCCGGTGACCGCAACCCAGCCGACCATCGGTGGGATTGCCCCTGCGGCGCCTCCTATAACTATGTTCTGCGGCGTACTCCTTTTCAGGGTCATCGTATAAACAAACACGTAGAACAGGGTGGCTGAGAGTGTGAGAACCGCGCTAAGCGGATTCACGAGCCATCCGAGGATTGCAAAAGCAAAGACGTTGAGTGTGATGCCGAACCACATCGCGTGTATCGGTGGGATACTGCCGCTGGCGACCGGACGTGTTGCGGTCCGACTCATAAGCTGGTCGATGTCGCGGTCCAGATAGTGGTTGAGGGCGTTCGCTCCTCCAGCTGCAATCGCGCCACCTGAAAGGACGATAACTGTCAGTAGCGGGTCGGGCGTCCCACCAGAGGCGAGGAACATCCCGCCCAATGCCGTGAAGACCAGCAAGGAGATGATTCTTGGCTTTGTGAGAGCCACATAGGACCGAAGTATCGACTGGGGTCGTCGGACTGTTATGGTCGAGGTTGCCATTACATAATGCCTGATTAAGCCTGTCGGTAACGCAGGGCTGCGGCTGCGGTCGCAGTATTTTGTTGCGGTAGGTAGGTCAGGCCGACCATGGTCACCAGTGAGGCCCAAACAAGTGTCGCTACGCTCAGGTGAACTGCCTTGAAGTCTGCACCGAACGCCGTCCAGATCACTACCGCACCGACCACTACCTGTACGGCGAATGCCACGATGACGCCCACGGCCGCCAAACGCGCCGGGCCATTATCGGAAAACGTGCGTATCACATGCCACGCCGCCGCCAGTACAATTAGTCCAACTGCCGCCGCGATATACCGGTGGCCCATGTGAATCATGTACGCCGCCGCCTCGTCCGGCCAGAAGCTGCCTCTACACAGCGGCCACGTAGCGCACGATGTGCCTGCTCCGTAACCTACCATGTACGATCCTGACAGAATCAGGACGAACGCCCCGGCGAGTGCCGCGAGTGCAAGTTTTTCGGTACGTGGTCTTGGCCTCAATAATGTAATCGCATGTTCGCGGACACGGTTGCCGTTCCATCCTGAAATCGCCGCAACGATCAGGCAGGCCAGTAGCAGCTCTGCAATCCCGAGGTGAATCAGCACGACCCACCAAGCCAGCTCAGTTAACACCGTGACTCCACCCAATATGGCGGCCGCCAACACCAAGACCAGCCCGGCGACGCTGCTTCGTAAGACGACCGCGTTCTCACGGAAGTGCAGCCATGCCAGAGCTGCCGTGCCCGCCACGAACAGACTAAGAACTGATGCTGACAGGCGGTGGCTATATTCGATCATCGTCGGCACGCTAAACGGAGGGATGATCTGACCGTAACACAGAGGCCAGTCGGGACAACCCAGTCCTGAGTCAGTGACTCTCACCACGCCCCCAAGTGTGACCTGGCCGAATGCCGAAATCACGGCGGCGACCACGACTGTGCGGAAAATGATCTGTGCCCTGTCGCTTGACAACGTCTCAGGAGTCTTGCGAATGAGCTACTGGAACCGGCGGCGGAGAATGCCGAATGTGCAATATTTCACGAACGGAAGGATAGCACAGGGCCTTACCATCGTCAATCAGACAGAGCCCCATGTGGCAAGTAAGGTAATGACCTGGCTTTTCTTGACTGTCAACGGCGCTCATAACTAGAATTAGCCAGTCGAAGGAACGGCTCCAGCACGCCGATCTGTTCCTGCGGCTCCTGATAACTTACTGGGCCCGCTAGCTCAATTCGGCAGAGCAACTGACTCTTAATCAGTAGGTTCTCGGTTCAAGTCCGAGGCGGGTCACTTCCGAATTCAGGACTTCGCGTAGCATGCCAATCGTTGGGAAGGAGCACGGTCTCCTGTTCTGGTAGACTCCAACGAACGCTCAGAAACTCGAGCTCTCGCTGTTCGGGCGGGATGTTTATACCCCGGGACACTCGTGGGCTTTTGACATGCGGGGGATTGCATGTTCGACCACCTGGAAATCAGGAACTTCAAATCCGTCGAGCACGTAGAATTTAATTGTCGAAGAGTCAACGTCTTCATTGGAGAGCCCAATTCGGGCAAGTCCAACATTCTTGAGGCGCTTGGGCTCGTCTCTTACGTTGTGCATTCCAATCGCATGAGCGACCTCCGGGCGTATGTGAGATTCGACGAAATCGGGGATCTGTTCCATGAAGGCAACCTCAATCGCATCCTTGAGATAACGTTGAACCGGGCCCGCCCTCTCGCCGGCGAGCTCCACGTACAGGAGCGTGTCGGTCTTCGACTGGGATTCCTAAGGGACCGATTCAGGGGCGGTGTTGGCGAGGAGGGTATGATACGGGAGCAGGGCTCCGAGCCGATTCGTTCTCGAATGGAACTTGGAGCCTATTCGATACTGGGAAATAACGAGACTCTCAGTGTCAGACTTGGCGGCGACACACTTGGCATCGTGTCGGACTGCAAGTACTACAGGTTTGCTCCAACGTCAACTTTTCCTGTGAAGGCCGGCGGATACCTTCTACCGCCATACGGGGGGAACCTGCTTTCAGTGCTACTCAGGGACCAAGCGTTGTTGGCCGAAGTGATGGAGCTGTTCTCGTCGAGGGGGATGCGGTTGGGTCTAAACGCGGATGAGGACAGAATCGAGGTCTCAAAGCAGTTCGGGAGTGCGGATTTTTCTCATCCTTACCACCTGACTTCGGAAACACTTCAGAGGTTCGTGTTCCACATGGCAGCGTTGCGCACCAACTCAGATTCAACTCTTGTCTTCGAAGATCCGGAGGGAAGGGCGTTCCCCGACCATGCCAGGTACCTGGCCGAGAGCATTGCGCTGGACGACGGCGGCAACCAGTACTTTGTATCGACCCATAGCCCATATTTCTTACTGCCGATTCTGGACAAGACCCCTTCAGACGACATCGCCGTGTTTATGACTTACAGCGACGGCTACAGAACCAGTGTAAGAAAGCTAGCTCCAGACGACCTTGCCAAGGTATCTGGCGGCATCGACGTTTTCTCCAACTTTGAGATGTTTCTCTAGGAAGGTCACTCATGCGGTATGGATTTGCCCTCCCCAAAAGCACCGACGGCTCAGAGCTGGTCAAGTTTGCCCAGGCCGTAGAATACCTTGGTTTCGAGTCGGTCTGGGTAGGAGACCACATAGTGCTGCCCGCTGGAGAGACCGACCAGTACCCCTACACGCCGGATGGTCGTTTCGTCTCCCGCCCTGACGATCCTCAGCTCGACGCGTTTATAGTTCTAAGCTACATCGCCTCTTCCACGTCTACAGTCGACATCGGTACGACGGTTGCCATAGTCCCGTACCGCAATCCGATCCTGCAGGCCAAGATGTTCGCCACGCTCGACGTCCTTACCGGCGGGCGCGCCGTCTGCGGCGTCGGTGTCGGCTGGCTGGAGAAGGAGTTCGACGTCCTCGGCGCCTCGTACCCGGACCGCGGTCCGGTGACAGACGAGTATCTCCAGATTTTCAAAGTACTCTGGACCGAGCAAGAGCCGGAGTTTCACGGAGAGCACTACGACTTCGACGGAATCTACTTTGCTCCCAAGCCGGTGCGAGATGGCCACATTCCTATCTGGGTCGGAGGACACACCCGAAGGGCAGTCAGGCGTACGGTTAAGTACGGAGATGCCTGGCATCCCACGCGACAGACTCCTGAGTTCGTCGCGCATCACCTCCCGTACATGCGCGAGTACTGCGAGACCGTAGGCCGTGATCCGGCGGAGATAACGATGTCGCTGAAGCGCACGCTGCACTTCACCGATCTCGGAATGGAAGAGGGGCCGGCCAATCGCTCGAACGGCGCGCTCATCGCGTCCACCGGCGAAGTCATCGAAGACGTCCGGTCTTGCATTGAGATTGGGATCGATCAACTCACGTTCGATTTCCGAACATCAGGTGTCGATGACTGCATTCGTACAATGGAGCACTTCGCCACGATGGTGGCTCCCTCGGTCTGATGTCGGGTGAAGAGGACCGAGGAGCGCGCCTCTGCGCCGAAGTCGGTCCAAGCTCTGAATCTCTGAATCTGCTGCCGCTCCTCAAGCGAGTCTCGCGGGCGTTTTACTTCTCGATCAGGGTGCTGCCGGAACGGATCAGACAGCCTGTCGGACTTGCATACCTGCTTGCCAGAGCTGCTGACACGATAGCTGACACCGAAGCCGTCTCGCCGGACGAGCGCCTCTCCATGTTGCTCGCATTCCGGCAGATATTGGTGTCAGGAAAGTGTGAGAGTGAGCAGATCTGTCTCCTGCAGTCGATGACAGAGCACCAGCCGACCGTGGCTGAGCGCGATCTGCTGAGCGGAATCTCTGGAGTGCTATTTAACCTCGGTCAATTGCTAAGCGGGGACCGTGACCTTGTGACGTCCATTGTGGTCAAGCTGACCGAGGGGATGGAATTCGATCTGAGGCGATTTCCACCTGGAGAGTCCCGGGGAGTCCGATCACTAGCCGACTCCCGCGAGCTGGACAAGTACACTTACCTTGTCGCGGGCTGTGTCGGCGAGTTCTGGACGCGAATCACAGTTTCGCACACGCCAGAGCTCTCGGCATGGGACATTGACCGAATGTGCGCGATCGGTGTCAGATTCGGGCAGGCACTTCAGATGACAAACGTTCTTAGGGATATCCCCGCGGACCTTAGCTCCGGTCGAAGCTACTTGCCGGCTGATTGGTTCGCTGAGATTGGACTTACTCCGCACGACCTGTCCGATCCCCGCGTCGGACTTGCGGCCAGGCCAGTTCTGGCGCGTGGCGTGGAGGTGGCGCTGGAGCATTTCGCTGAGGCAGAGCGATACGTTGCCGCGATTCCTTCCAGTTGCGTCCGGCTGCGTCTTGCTGCGATCTGGCCTTTGTTGATGGGCCTTGCCACCCTGGAAAAGGTCGCTCGAAATCCGTACTGGCTGAATCCGAAAGTGCGCGTCAAGGTGTCAAGAGTATGGGTCTTCAGGATGATAGGGGTGTCTCTGCTAGTGGGACGCTCAAATGGCCTGGTCTCATGGTGGATTCGGCGATTGACGCGGCGTGTGCGGTCGGAGATCGCCAGGCCCTAGAACTCCGTTCCATCAACTTGGTTGACCACCATCGGACCCGCCAATAGAATTGGCCCGACTTTCGTCCGACCAGCAGAACCATTGGGTGTAACTCGGAAGGAGCACCAATGAAGATAACAGGCTACGAGACAGGAGTTGTCGCACTTCCCAGGCAGTCGGGCCCGCTTTCTTCAGGTCCCGGCAGCGTGACCGCCAGCTTTGTCACACTAAAACTCAGGACCGACGAAGGCGTCGAGGGGATTGGCTACGCCGGATTCGTCTCAGATGTGATGCTCAAGGCGCTGAAACAGTCGGTGGACAGCCTCTCTGAGCAGACCGTCGGGTTGGACCCGATGATGGTAGAGCAGATCAGCGCCCGGCTTATGGCGCTCGGCGGCAGCGGGGCTCCGGCCGGCTTGGTGACAAGGTCCGTGTCCGCAATTGACGTGGCCCTGTGGGATATCCGCGGCAAGGCCCTCGGCCAGCCGGTCTATAAGCTCCTCGGAGGGTTCGCTGATCGTGTTCCGACATATGCCAGCGGACATCTCTGGCGGACGTACGACCTGGACATGCTCGCCAGAACGGGCCCTGAACTAGTGGAGCAGGGATTCACCGCAATGAAGTTCAGGATGGGAGGCGAGGACACCGACGCGAAGGAGATCGAGCGTATGCGCGTCATGCGCTCAGCAGTCGGCGGCGACATCGACCTCATGGTGGATATCAACCAGGGGTGGGACATCAACACGACGATGAGGATTGGACGCCTCATGTCGGAATTCGGCCTATTCTGGCTCGAAGACCCGATACATCACCAGGACTACGACGGCTATGCGCGCATCGCGGATGCCCTGGATACACCCATCGCGACAGGTGAATATCACTATGGCACTGTGCCGTTCAGGCACATGGTCGAACGTCGCTCGTTGGATATCGTAATGGTCGACCTGCTAAGGGTAGGCGGGTTGACAGGATTCATGAAGGTGGCGCACATGGCAGAGGTGTTCAACCTGCCGGTGGTCAGCCACCTGGCGACCGAAGTTCTCGTTCATGCGGTGGCAGCGGCTCCCAACGGGCTGACTGTTGAGCACATGCCCTGGACCGTTCGACATGTTCACCGAGGAACCAAAGGTCGAGAACGGACAGATCGTTCTGCCGCAGAGTCCGGGGCTGGGGATCGAGTTTGACGAAGAGAAGCTGGCCCGTTATGCAGTGGACTAGGTCTGGGGTCCGCCCCACGGCAACTCGACCTCGTCGGCGCCACCGCCTTCGACGATCTCCATCAGTTCCAGGTCGAACGTGAGGTCTCGTCCGGCCAGCGGGTGGTTGGAATCCAGAATCACGATGTCGCCGATTAGCTCCACGACCACGAAGCGGAGCTGCTGTCCGTCGGCGTCCTGGCCAACTAGAGTCACGCCCAACTCGACACCGGGAGGCAGTTCAGAAATCTCCTCCTCCAGCATCATGTCCTGGTTGTGGGGGCCGTATGCCTGGCTTGCTGGTATAGTGACCGTCTTCTTTTCGCCGGGAGACATGCCGAGAACTGCGCTCTCGAAGCCGGCCACGACCTGTCTCGCGCCCAGTGTGAACTCCAGAGGCTCGCCGCGTTCGTGGGACGAGTCGAACTGCTCTCCACCCGTAGTGCCGACGTAGTGGACTCGAACCTCGTCGCCGAGTCTCGCGGGCCTGTTTTCTTCACTTTCTGTCATTGCGCTGAGCCTGCCTGCAGGAGACTCCTAACTGGAGACGCTGACAACTGTGCGTCCAGTTCCTCGTAGTCTTGATATCCGATCAACTGGTAGAGCTCCGAGCGCGTCTGCATCGTGTCCAGCAGACCTGCCTGGGTGCCGAGCTGCAGGACGTCCTTCAGGGCGGTCCGCATCGCCTTGGCAGCGACTCTCAGCGACGTTACGGGAAATATGACCAACTGGTATCCAAGGGCTCCGAACTCGGATACGTTCAAGTAGGGAGTCTTGCCAAACTCGGTCATGTTCGCCACCAGCGGTCCGCCTACCGATTTCGAGTAGTGTCGAAACTCGTCCGCCGATTCGAGGGCCTCAGGAAAGACTATGTCCGCGCCGGCTTCAAGATACATGCGACCGCGTTCAATCGAGTCGTCCATGCCGAAAATCGCCTTGGCGTCTGTCCTGGCCACTATCAGCGCCGAGGATCGCGCGTGAGTGGCCGCTCTTATCTTGCTGGAGAACTCGTACGGGTCGATCACCTGTTTTCCGTCGAGGTGGCCGCACCGTTTGGGCATCACCTGGTCCTCGATCTGGATTGCGGCCGCGCCTGCGGCTTCCAGCTCCTTGACTGTCCTGTAGGTGTTAAGTGCCTCGCCGAATCCCGTATCCGCATCAACGATCAGCGGCAGGCTGGTTGCTCTCGTCACCCACCTTACGGCTGATGCAAGCTCATCGAGCGTAAACAGCCCGATGTCGGGTACCCCCAGACTCGCGGAGAAGGCCGCGCCGGAGAAGTAGAGTGCCCTGAAGCCTACGTCCTCTGCGATCAGCGCAGAGAGAGGATTGAACACACCTGCCACGGGTATCGGTTCACCATCGGCGAGTAGATCGCTAAGGCCGTCTGCCTTCCGTGAAGTTCCTGCTCGAATCCCCAAAGTCATCGGAGCATCATCCCATGAAGCTCCTGCTGTCCTCGCCGGCAGTCCAATCCTCATCTGCTCCGTCCTGGGGAGAGAAGCCGATTATCCTCTCCCCAGCCTCGATGTCCCATATCCTCAGATCGTTCTGTGACATTCCGTACACTATCGCGAAGCCTACAGAGGGCGGGGCGTCGATAGCCTTCTGTATCAGCTGTGCCGTATCTCGGTGACTAAGCCAGAGCGATAGCGCGGCGGGATGGAACGTGGGATCGTCCGGTGTCATCACCCAGCCGATTCGCAGGCAGATCACGGAGAGTTCGTACTCATCCTGATAGTAGCTGCCCAGAATCTCCCCGAACGCCTTGCTCACTCCGTACAGGCTGTCTGGTCGGATGTCCTTGTGGTCGAGCATCCTGAACGGACGCCTGACTTCAGCCAATCGGCCTTCGTAGATTGCCTTGTACGGGTCGTCCTTCAGCGGGTAGAAGCCCACCGCGTGATTGGTGCTGGCGAGTATCACCCGCCTTGCGCCAGCCAGACGCGCGGCCTCGTACACGTTGCGAGTGCCGATAATGTTGTTGTTTAGCGTCGATTCCCAAGACGCCTTTGGACTGGGGTCCGCGCCAAGGTGCACGACGACTTCTACGCCTTCAAATGCGGGACGAACCGCGTCGAGGTCGCTCAGGTCGGCTACGTGGGAGTTCGGCCATCCGCAGTCGATCATGTCCAGACCGACCAGGTCATACCTGTACCCCAGCTTGCTGCGGACGATGCCGCCGACCTGCCCGGCGGCGCCCGTCACCAGAACGCGCGCTTTGCCCCGTATCGGAGTACGGGGTGACGTTTCTGTCATACTATTCTCCGTGTCCTTGAATTAAGGTGATTATTGGAAGACCGCCTTACATGTCCAGCTTTAAGCTGGCGGAGCGCTAGGCTAGAATGTCAGCGGCGCGGCGTCAGGAGTTTCCCCGAAGCGCCAAAACCAGTAGTGTGACCACTATCGGAACAACCACAGTCCAGAGTGCTCTTCGTGGAGTGAATCGAAACATGTCGACCTCCGCTGCTGCTATCACGCAGCGCAGACGGAATGTTACCACAGACCTCAATTGCCCGGAGGCCGGATGAGGAGACGCTTCCGGCTGATAGCTCTCGACGTCGACGGCACTATCCGCGACCGCGATCGGCAGATCTCCGAACGGACTCGTTCCGCCATAGATCGTGCACGAAAAAAAGGGGCCTACGTCACGCTGGCTACGGGGAGAACGTTCCTCAGCGCGCTCAGCTCGTCCACAGATCTAGCATTGACGTGTCCGTTAATCACTTTTCAGGGGGCACATGTTGCGGAACCGGATGGCGAAGTTCTCTGGCACACTCCGCTCACTTCAGAGATGACCGGCGCCGCGCTCGCCGCACTGTCAGGCAGGACTGAGTTCGACGTCATGGCCTATTTCGGAAACGAAGTGTTCTTGATGGAACCGTCAGACTGGGCAATAGATTACGGCGAACGGAACTCCATTCCGATCCATGTCGTACATCCCAGTAAGATCGAGGCTGGTCCAATGACTCGTTTGGTAGTCAAGGGCGAAGAGGACGCGATCGAGTTGCTCGAGATCGAGCTGAAAGATCGGTTCGACGGCTCTCTGTACGTCACGAGATCGCTCTCGTATTTCTGCGAGATACTCCATCCAGACGCGGGTAAAGACAAAGCGATCGAATGGCTGTGCAGCTACCTGAACATCAGCACCAGCGACACTCTGGTGTTCGGCAACGGGTACAACGACATACAGATGCTCAGCGAGGCGGGGCTGGGTGTCGCAGTTGATGGTGCGGTCCCACAGGCTATGGCAGTCGCAGACTTCGTGGCGCCTTCAATGGAAGACGATGGTGTTGCGAGGGTGCTTGAGTATCTGCTGGATGGAGGTTACGTGGGATGAATGCCTCTGGATCTCCGGTGGTCGTGGTATTGGGCGGCATTAACATGGACCTCGTTGCCACGTCGGCACGGATGCCCGAAGTCGGTGAGACCGTCTTTGGCCGGTCGTTTCACACCGCACCCGGCGGCAAAGGGGCTAACCAAGCTGTCGCTGCCGCCCGACTAGGGGCTGAGGTGCGTATGGTTGGGCGAGTCGGCGACGATCAGTTCGGACCTACCCTGCTTGAGGGAATGCGCTCCGAGGACATTGACGTGTCCGGCGTCTCTATCGATCCGGTCAATCCTTCGGGGGTCGCATTGATCCTGCTCGACGACCAGGCCCAGAACATCATCGTGGCTGTCTATGGGGCGAACATGGCCTGCGACGAGCAAGAGGTCTTGTCCGTACGGGATGCACTCAAAGGCGCTGACGTGCTGCTGCTACAGTTGGAGGTCCCGTTACCTGTCGCACTACGGGCGGCAGGGCTTGCCAGGGAGTTGGGAGTGACCGTCGTCTGGGATCCTGCTCCCGCACTAGATATGGGCCAGGATGCCTATCGCTTGTGCGACGTGCTGACTCCGAATCAGATCGAGGCAGAATTTCTGACAGGGATCGCAGTCACCGACCCAGACTCAGCGGAGCGTGCGGCTAAGGCACTGGTCGATCAGGGGGCGCCCGCCGCCGTCGCCAAATTGGGCGAGGGAGGAGCGTTTTTCTTAGCCGCGGATGAGAGTGGATTCGTACCGGCGTTTGACGTGAATGCCGTCGATTCAGTAGCCGCGGGCGATGCCTTTGCCGCCGGACTGGGAGTCGCTCTCGCCGAAGGTCAGCCCTTTCGGGATGCGGTCATGTTCGGTTCGGCTGTCGGCGCTCTTGCTGTCACAAAGAGCGGCGCGCAGGAGGCAATGCCGTACCGGCATGAGGTGGATGCGCTGCTCGCGCGCTCCTGAATCCCTGCATGACTCGTCAACCCAGTCATAGCTGATGCCAGACCGTCCAACACCGAATGCGGCTAGTCTGAGCAGCAAGACGGGACGCTCGGACCTTTCTCAGCGCGCGACTACGATTGTACTGGCGGCAATACTCCTGATCGCCCTCGCTCTCCGCCTGTACGGTTTGAGCTGGGACGAAGGTTTCGGCTGGACTCCGCACCCAGACGAACGGGCGATTTTATTCAAGGTAATCGAGATCGAACCGCCCGGACTTGGCGAGCTATCTCTCCTCCTGGACGCCGAGGAGAGTCCGTGGAACCCGCGATGGTTCCCTTACGGTAGCTTTCCGCTCTACCTCCTGAAAGTCCTCGACATACTTCGTAGCGACCTGACCGGGTCTGGGTCTGAGGACTTAAGGGTTCCCGCACGCGCGGTCTCGGCCCTGGCAGACGTTGTCACTATTCTGATCGCCTATCTGATCGGGAAGGCATTGTGGTCTCGCCGGGTGGGTGTCCTTGCTGCCGGGCTCATTGCGTTCTCCGTCATTCACATCCAGCTAAGCCACTTCTTCGCCGTCGACACTCTTATGGCCCTGTTCGCGACGGCGACCCTGTACTTCCTGATCAGAGTAGCCCGGCGAGGTCGGTACTCCGATTCCGCGCTCGCCGGGCTCTGCATAGGTCTCGGCCTGGCGACTAAGGTTAGTGTCGCTCCAATACTCGCTGCCTATGTCGTGGGCCATTTCATCTTCGCGACCGGGCTCGTGTCCACTAACGCTGGCCGACCGTTGTCGATTTTCGACCGGATGTCGACGGGCATGAAGGGCGCGCTCTTTGGCCTAGTGGTAATGGTCGGAACCGTCCTGGTAGTCCAGCCCTACGCGTTTCTGGACTGGAGCCGCTTCTACAGCGACTTCGCGGAACAGTCAGAGATGGTTCGCAGGATTCGGGACTACCCGTACACGCGCCAGTACATCGATACTACGCCGTACCTCTACCATGTACAGCAGCTGGCGATATGGGGTCTAGGACTGCCGTTGGGCGTCATTGCCTGGGCCGGTTCCGTCTATGCGGCAGTCAAGGGTCTGCGGGTCTGGTATGCGGCCGCCTATCTCGTCTTTGGCATCGCGGTCCCGGCATCCATTCTGATCTTGTCGAGCAGCGTCACGGCGACTCTGCTGGCTTCGACCATCGCCGTAGGCGCCCTTGTTGTCACCGTTCCCCTCCGGTCGGCGAACACCAGATTGGACACGATTCTTCTCTCCTGGGTGGTGCCGTACTTTCTGATCGTCGGCGCGTTCGACGTGAAGTTCATGCGCTACATGCTTCCGATCATGCCGGTTCTCGCGCTGTTTGGGGGAAGAATGGTGGTCGACATCTGGTTGTGGGCGAAGCGCGCTCACAGTGGTGTACGGACTGCGGTCATTGCGCTTGCTATCGCAGGGGCTGCGGTTACCGCGTTCTATGGACTGTCCTACATGGGGATCTATTCTGAGCGACACCCGGCGGTTCGAGCTTCTGAGTGGATCACTGCCAACGTACCTGCCGGCTCGACAATCTTGAAGGAGCATTGGGAGGAGGGTCTGCCGGGCCTGTACGACTATCGGATCCAAGAGCTGCCGATGTATGAACCGGACCTGCCCGCGAAAGTCAGGCGGATGAGCGAACTACTGTCAGAGGCGGACTACGTCGTGATGTACAGCAACCGGCTCTATGGCACAGTCGCCCGCCTGCCCGATCGCTACCCCGTGAGCAGAGCGTACTATCAGCAGCTTTTTGATGGGGGTCTTGGATACGAGCTGGAGACGCACTTCACGTCTTATGCCAACCTGCTGGGCGTAGGGTTTGTGGACGAGACTTTCGAGCGGCCCGACTTGCCTCCACCCAGCAATCTGGCCGGTGCGCGCCCGCATTCCGTTTCGATAAATCTCGGATACGCAGACGAGAGCTTCTCTGTCTATGACCATCCCAAGGTGCTGATCTTCGGCAACGTCGAGCGACTCGACTCGGATGAGATCATGAGACGCATCGTCGAAGGGTCAGGCGGGTATCCGGTGGTCGACCCACTTAGCGACTGGGAGGAAGTTGAAACTGACACCGGACGCCAGCTCATGCTCACCGAGCAAGAGTCCGCGGACCGTCAGGCGGGTGGGACATGGAGCCAGATAGTCGACACCGGCGGCATGGCTGGGCGTGCCCCGGCGCTGCTATGGCTCGTAGTGGTCGAGGTTATTGCCCTCGTGTCAGTGCCGCTATGTTTCGTAGTCTTCAGACCATTTGCCGACCGGGGCTGGCTCATGTCCAAAGCCGTGGGCCTGCTGATTGTCGGCCTTGGCGCGTGGCTGCTCGCCAGTCTGGAGCTATTGTCGTTCAGCAGGTCGACTGCTTTCACGGTCCTTCTGACTTTCGCGGCTGTCAACACAGTGCTGCTGATCGCCAACCGCGTCGAGTTCGCTGATTTCTTGAGGCAACGCTGGAAGACAATCGCCGTTGCAGAGATGGTCTTCCTTGCCGCGTTTATTGCGTTCGTCATCATCCGAATGGCGAATCCTGATCTGTGGCACCCGTATCGCGGCGGGGAAAAGCCGATGGACTTCGCCTACCTGAACGCCGTGCTGAAGTCGGTCCACATGCCGCCCTACGACCCGTGGTTCTCAGGAGGATACCTTAACTACTACTACTGGGGGCAGTTCCTGGTGGCGACACTGATCCATCTGACCAGGATAGTTCCTGAGGTCGCCGTAAATCTTGCCGTCCCTACCTTCTTCGCGATGACAGCCGCGCTGTCATACTCGGTCGTTTACAACCTCGCGTCGTGGGTAGGCAGGTCAGGAGGCAGGGCGGCGCTGTCACCTGTGTTCGCGGGACTGGGGGGCGTTTTATTCGTCACCGTGCTCGGGAACCTGGACGGCGCGATTCAACTCGGTCAGTCTGCGTGGGGGGCGGTGATCCAGGGGCTTCCTGCCAGAGAGTTCGATTTCTGGCGCTCCAGTCGCATGATGCCGCCCGACCCTCCGGGCCACGAGATAACAGAGTTTCCGTTCTTCACATTCCTGTTTGCCGATCCCCACGCGCATCTGTGGGCTCTACCATTTACGCTACTGTGCATCGGTCTTTCCGCGTCAGTTGTGATGGATCTTGCCCGCGGTGGCTCTCTGTCTTCGGTGTGGAGACCTGGACACTTATTCACGCTCATCATGTTGGGAATAGCGGTAGGGGCGCTGCGTCTTCTGAACACATGGGACTATCCCACGTATCTACTTTTTGGCTTCACGGCCGTCACGCTCTCAGAGTACCTGGCCCAGGGGGGTCTGTCTGGAGGGATGATCTTCCGCGCAGCGGCCAAGTCCGCGCTGATACTGGCAGTTGGGTTCATCGTCTTCCTGCCATTCCACCTTACCAACGAGACTTTCTTTCTTGGGGTAGAACGCACAACCAATCAGACTGCCCTATGGCAGTTTCTGGCGATCTTTGGAGTGTTCGTGTACGTGATCGGCTCCTACTGTCTATGGGTGCTGAGACGAGAAGTGGCGGCTTGCTGGAGTACGGTCCGGCGGGGAAGCAACGCACTCTCCCGTACCATGAGGGGCGAAGCCATGCCTGACAGTGTGGTTGTGTCCGGCCTGCACGTGCATGTCGGTCCGAGCCTGGCACTCGCGGTTGTCTCCTTGACCTTGCTGGCAGGGCTGCTACTGACGGCCCTGCTCTCGGGCTCAGGATGGGGGACCGTCATGTTTGCCTGCGTTCTGCTCGTACTCGTAGGACTGGTGGCCCTCAGGTCACTGATCTACAGGAACGTGGAAACGCCCAGTGCCACGTTCGTCGCCCTCGCCTGCGGAACTGCTCTCGCGATCGTCATCGGGCTCGACTTGGTCAGGGTTGAGGGCGACATCGAGAGGATGAACAGCGTGTTCAAGTTCTACATGCAGGTGTGGGTGCTACTCGCTCTGGCGGCCGCGTATTTCACCTGGCGCATGATCGGTTCGTCGGACAGTCGCCGAGCTACATTGCGGAACTATCGCCGGATATGGACGGGTGGTCTCGCCGTACTGGTGTTAGGCGCTGCCGTGTTTACTGTGCTCGGCAGCCAGGACAGGCTCCGCGACCGTTTTGACATTAATGCAGTTCCACTAACACTAGATGGGCTCGCCTACGCTTCGGGCACAACCTACCGGGACCGGGAGGGACCGATAGACCTTGAGGCTGACCTCGAGGGCGTTCACTGGTTGCGAAAGCACGTTGAGGGGTCTCCCGTGATTCTGGAGGGCAACACGCCCCTCTACCGGTGGGGCGGGAGAGTATCGATCCACACGGGACTTCCCAGTGTTATTGGATGGCGATGGCACCAGCAGCAGCAGCGCTGGGGTTATCTACACCAGGTTGACCGCCGGATCCGCGACGTGGACCGTATATACTCGACAACCGACTCTTCCGAGGCTGTTGACCTGCTTGATCGCTACGGAGTGAAGTACATCTACGTGGGCCAGGTCGAGCGTCTGTACTATCCCGAACCCGGCATCGCGAAGTTCGACGACGCTCTCAAATCGCATCTGACGCCGGTGTTCCATACGGAAGAGGTAACGATCTACGAATTCACCGGGTAAACTCGACGGAGGGTGCAAGTGTGCAGGAGCATCAAGCAGCTTAGAAACTCGGAACGACCCGCCACCGACGAAGAGATAAGAGAAGCCGCGCTCCAATTCGTCAGAAAGATCAGCGGATATCGAAAGCCTTCAAAGGTCAACTCTGCTGTCTTTAATCAAGCCGTGGACGGCGTCACTACTGTGTCCCGAACTCTTCTGATCTCGTTGCAGGTGCGGGACGGGCCACCTCGCCAGCGGTGAATGGTTCGGATTTGGTCACCCTCACTACCAAATACCGCTAGCCATCCTCTTCGATTGGGATATACGATCGACCATGACATCCTCACTACAGGGCGAGTTTTACCATGGTTATTCCTCAGATAACAATCGACCTGATGGAAGCATACGAGGCTTTGATGCCTTTAACGCTCGTTATGCTGGGCATCGCAGCGTACGGGATCTTCGTCTTCAATTTCTACAGATTCGTCGCCCGGAAGGACATAGTCACCCTGGACCTCCAGAAGCACAATCAGGCCAGGCGTCGTGCCCTCAGAAAGAGCATTTCGGTTGTTTTCTACATATTCAAGTTCCTGATGCTCTATCCCGTCTTTGTATTCTTCTGGTTCTGCGTTATGGCTGGACTGCTCTACCTATTGAGCAGGAATCATACGACAGAAACAGTCATGCTTGTCGCGATGGGAGTCGTGGGCGCCATTCGAATATGTTCGTATTATAAAGAAGCGCTTGCGACCGACATCGCAAAGATTCTCCCATTCGCACTGCTGGGTTTCATGCTGATCGACAGCTCGCTAATAAGGATCGTGGAATCGACCGAGAGTGTGTGGGAAGCCGCACTCCTGTGGGAGACTGTGATCTACTATCTCGTTGTCGTTGTAGTGATCGAGTTCTTGCTGAGGATGACTACCGGCCTGTTTGGGCTACTGAAGGCCAGACGAGGAGCCCGAAAGCTGCGGAGGCAAAAAGCAGCCCAGGCTCATAGGGCGATGGTTAGACCCCAGTATGCTCACCATCCTCCGGTTCCGGCGGTTCCGGAGCCGCAATCGCCCGCGACGAGTCCAGCACTTGCCCATGCGGTGAACCAAGGATCAGAGGAAGAGAATTCCAATTCCTCCCGGGGTGGGCGGCGGACGGATAGCCCTGCGAGCCCAAGCGTTGGACAGCCCGCAACAGGTGTCAATCTTCAGAGCTATGAGATGCCGGAAGTTACGGATTGGATGCGCAGAAGGGTGACCCTGGCCCCTCCACCTTCGTATGCTCCTGGGACATCCCGCGAGGCCTGACCGACCAAACGTCCGCTATCAGGTAGGGGCAATTAGTGGGGCGCAATTAGCCTGCCCATCTTACTGAGCCGACGCACCTCCATCAAGCACCAGGGGCTGCCCAGTCATGAATGACGACTCATCGGACGCGAGGAACAGCGCGCCGTAAGCGATCTCCCTCGGCTGGCCGTGGCGCTTCATGAAGTTCGAGTTCGCCGCGTCGGCCAGGAACTGTTCTCGATCCTCCCCGGTAAACTGCCTGTGGAGCTCAGTGGCTTGGGTGAGGACCGCGCCTGGGCAGACGCAGTTGACCCGAATGTTGTCGGGGGCCAGGTCCAATGCCAGGCAACGAGTCAGCTGGAGCAGCGCGCCCTTTGAGGTGTTGTACGGAACGAACGCTTGCTGTGCAAGGAAGCTCGACACCGACGCTATGTTCACGATCGACCCGCCGCCGGCGTTTCGCATGTGGGGCAGAACGTGCTTTGCCGTGTACGAAGGCCCCAGGACGTTGACGCCGAGCACCCGCTGCCAGTCGGCGTCTGTGACCTGTTCGACGGTGCCGAAGACGAACGCCGCCGCGTCGTTAACGAGGACGTTCACCCCTCCGTAGGCCGCGACTGAGGCTTCGACCAGGCTCTCGACCTCGGGCTCTTGGGACACGTCGGTGGCGACGAACGTGGCTGTGCCGCCAGCAGTTTGAACAATGTCCACGGTTGCCTCACCGCCGTCGGTGTCGATGTCTGCGACCACGACCCTGGCGCCTTCAGAGGCGAACAGCTCGCATATCGCCCTGCCGATCCCTGCCGCGCCGCCGGTTACGATTGCGACCTTGCCGTCGAGTCTCATGCCGCGCTCCTTAGGTGAGAACTAAATCTAGTCTGTGTGGAAAACCTCTTCCAGCTCCACCATCATCCAGTCGGGCAGGGCGCCTTCCGGGATCTCGAAGTAGGGCGCCACGAACTCCTGCCAACGCGCGTTCGCTTCCTCCTTGGACATGCCCGCAAGGGATGCCGCGAAGTCGTCCTCTGCTTCAAAGTAGCCGAACAGCAGACCGTCGGGACGTGCGAACAGCGAGTAGTTTCGCCAACCGTTCCGGCTGAGCGCGTCCAGCATCTCCGGCCACACCGACTGATGATGCTCCGTGTACTCAGGCAGCAGCTCCTGCTTTACCTTCAGCAGAAATCCAACGCGCTTGATCTCGCTTCTCCTGTGGGACTGGGTACCGCGTTCGGAGTGGTTTACGCTGGTTCGGATGGGGAAAGGGGTCTGGAGCGGGAGACGGGATTCGAACCCGCGACAGCCTGCTTGGAAGGCAGGAACTCTACCACTGAGTTACTCCCGCTCACTCTTACTAGGATACGGACGTGGAGCGGAGGCGGTCAACTGGTAGAGAAGTGCGAAACTACCTGTCCAGACCAAAGAGGCCGAACAGCTCTTCGCGACTCAATTGAGTGGACAGATCCAGCGACACATCGTCGATGAGCTGGTCGAACAGGTCCTGTTTGCGCTCCAGAATCTGGTCGATGCGTTCCTCGATGGTTCCAGAGCAAGAGTACTTGATGGCGTTGACTTTGACGGTCTGGCCGATTCGGTGGCTCCGGTCTTCGGCCTGCCGCTCTATGGCGGGATTCCACCAGCGGTCCAGGTGGAACACATAGGACGCTTCCTGCAGATTCAGGCCCAGTCCACCGGCGCGCAGTGACAGCACCAAAACCTTGTGCTCGTCTCGTGTCTTGAACCGGTCGATGACAGCGGTGCGCTGATGCTGAGGCATGTCGCCGGTCAGGGCGAGGGGGTTGAACTCCCGCAGGTGTCTCGTAGCGGCGGCCACACCGGAAGTGTCGCTGGTGTATTGGGAGAAGACCAGCGCCTTGTGTCCCTGAGCGGACAGCTGCACGATTCGGTCCTTGATGTCATCCATCTTGCTGGATTCGCCGGTCTTTGGGTCTGCGTTGCAGATCTGCTTCAGACGAACGATCAGCTCGAGTACGTGCACTATGCTCACTTCGGCGCCTAGTGACTTTAGGTAGATGATGCCGTCCAGTTCGGCCTTGTCATAGCTGGCGCGCTGACTGGGATGCAGGCCGATGGTCAACTTGGTTACCTGCTTGAGCGGCAGGTCTTCCAGTACGTCGCTCTTCTTGCGCCGAAGCTGCAGCTCGCGATGTCGCTTCAGCAACTCCGGGCCCTGGTTGTAGCGTTTTGGCGGAGATTTCGCGTCGTGATCGACGAACTCCAGTATCGAAGCCAGCTCCTCTTCATGGTTCTCGATGGGTGTGCCTGTCAGCGCCCAGGAGCGGACCCTCCGCAGCCCCTTCAGCGCGTTGCTGGTGTCGTTGCGGTTCTTGATCCGCTGGGCTTCGTCAGCAACGACGATGTCCCAGGCTCTGCTCCGAACAGGTGATTGCGCCCTGTGGCCGAAATCCGAGCGTAGAGTGTCATAGCTAACCAGCGTTACGTCTTTCTCCGCCGCCCACTGCCAGGAGCGATCGGCCGCCGGGCCTCGGATGATGATTGCTGAAAGCTCTGGCGCCCACTTGGTGATCTCGCGCCGCCATTGGTCCAGCACAGTGGCCGGGGCCACCACCAGGCACGAGTCGATCTCCCGTCTGGCCCGTAGAATCCGCATGGCCGCAACGGCCTGAATGGTCTTTCCCAGCCCCATGTCGTCGGCCAGCAGCAGCCGGTTCATGTCGAGCAGCGCGCGGACACCGTCTTCCTGAAAGGGCATCAGCTCCCCGGGCCACTTTAGCTGGATGTCCCCCCCAGACGGGGAGCGTTGCTGGGGAGCGGCTAGAATTGCCCACAACCGCTCTGCCAATCTCGGGTCGGACGGCTCTCTTGGACTTGATGATGTCGGATTCGACTCCCGAATGACTTGCTGAGTTCTCATCAAGGAAGTGGCAGTATGTCGCGTGCGCTCAGCTGGAGGGAATAGATTGACCACGGTGGTCAGCCCTGAAATATTGACCAAGCTCCGCACCTGCTGATACTCGAACGCTTCGGACATACACTCGGTGACCCGATCGAATGGATCGAATGGATCATCGCCTTCCATCAGATCGTCGAGAACCCTGTGAGCATCGGATGCCCTGCCGGGTTGTTCTGTGGCCCAAAGCAGACGTTGGGAATTCCTGTTACGGGAACCGATGGACTCTGGACCGTTGTACACTATGGAATCAATGGGTCTGACGAGACAGGAGGGCAGCTTGACCTGAAGATCGTCGGCGAACATCCTTGCTGGCATCTCATCGGCCAAGCCGAGTAAAAGCGCCGGCGATATCGCGGTCGCTCGAAACAGAGACTTGGCGAGAGCCGGCAGTGCTGTCAGTCTGCCGTTCACACTCTGTCCGAGCGACGGGTCCCGCGCGTCCATGCGTGTGAAGCAGAACGCCAGCGGCTCTCCCTGCGCCGAGGTCTGGAAGAGCGCGGCCCGGATGCCCTTGCCGTCTGCCTCTTCGACGAACCGCAACCACGCCACCGCGCCATACTGTTCGCCCTCGGCCAGGTCGTCAAAGGGGATCGGCATTCAACATGTCCTCGTACCGAGAAGGGGCTTCTGGATCAGTTATTCGTCGTCGTCTTTGGAAGCCCGTTCCAGGTCCCTGTTCTCTTCATACGTGAAAGTGAACTCGTCGCTTACGGTCTCAGGGTCAGACCCCGGAAACAGCCTCAGCAGGTCCCATGCGTTGATGGATGCGCGTACTTTGTGGCGCATTCTTCCTCGGAACCCGGCGCCGCCAGCCTTTCCTTTCAACTGCGGTGCGTCCCATCCGTAGGCTTCGCTGTATAGCTGCCGCAGCTTCTCTACAGTGGAGTTAACGTCATCGTCGTTGGGAGGACTCAAGGGTACACACTCCCGTTCCAGCATCCTCATGCCGGTCTCAGCGCGGGCGGTGATACTCCTGTATCTGTCATTGGCATTCAGCCTCGCCCCGATGTAGTCGCGATCTTTCTTCGCACCGTCAGGGCTGATGACCACGGACGCGAAGTCGTCGGTCACTGTGCCGACGACGACTAGACCGGGGTAGCTCTCACTGACGGCCTGCCCCATCCACCGAGCTAGCTCAGCGTAAGACCTGCCGCGCTGCAATATGGAGTAGGATCCTACAAGTTCGATCTCGTCCAGCAGGATTACCCAACCCCGATATCCGGCGGCTTTAATGATCTCGACGGCGAAACGAAGGCGCTGCGGCTGTAAGTCGGCGGCTTTGGGGGCGCTAAATGTGTAGGTCAGCTGCTGTCCGATCTGTCTCAGGCCACTCTTCACTCTGGAAATCAGTATCCGGTCTCCCGCCCAGAACGACTCAATCTCGCCGTTAAGCTCAAGGTCTCCAGATCTCTCGTGAACGACGAGGGTTGCGGGAAACATTGGACTTATGAGGCCGCTCGTAGCGGCATCGTTTGCCCAACGGAAGAAGCCTGCGTACTGCTCAGAGTTCGGGTTCATGGCGTGTGCTAGTTCTTCTATGAGGCGTCCGCTACGGTCGGGCATCCGACCATTCTCCATCGCCGAAGTGAACACCTTGCCCAGGTCGTACAGCGGCGTCTCCTTGCTGATGACTACCTTGCTGCAAATGAAGTTCTGAGAAAGCGCCTGATGCTCAAGGTGAGACAGCAGGTGGGACTTGCCCGACCCGAAGTCTCCGGATACCAACATGCCCAAAGAGTTGACCGGAGGGTTATCGGTGTCCATAGCCCCGGCTAGCATCTCGTCGAATCGGGCTTCCGCGCGCGGCTGGTTGCAGCCCATGATTCGAACGGCCTCCCTGTTTGGCACACCGCTGCGGAGGGCTTCCAATGCCCGTCGGCAGGTGAGGACGTAATCTTCCTCAGGGTGAGCTACCACGGCACATCCTCCTCTTCCGATTCATCTTCAGACAGTCGAACCAAGGATGCGGCTGGATTGACTAAGTTCAGGTCGCGAACGTCATCCATTACACGGGTACGCAGCGCCGAGTAAATGCTCCATCCCCTCGCAGATTGTTCGTCGATGAACTCGTAGTTGGTCACCACCACGAACAGCGTTCCCGACAGCCTTTCTACGTCGTCGATGAACTCTCGCATCAGTTCATAGTGCTCCATGGTCATGGTCTTGGTGTAGTACCGTTTGCCATCGGAGGGCCTGGGCCTGCGGGCCAATGTTACGCGGGAATTGTCCAGAAGAATCACCGTCCCGGAATACCCTACGTGACGCACCCAGTACAAGGCTGACTCAATGAAGTACCGGGCTGTGGTTCGATTGATGCTGGTGCGGATAGCGAACGGACGGACGTTGCCAATCCGTGTATTGGCCCCAGTCAGCCAGTCCATCAGTGGCTGATCAGCGTAATCCCCCTGCGTCCCGATGTCCCCATTCATCAGGCAGAGCTGGGTCATGCATACCCGAAAGTCCCTGACCATATTCTGGTTTCTATAGACGCTGTTCTGTATTGCCCTATTCATGGTCAGGCGGACGAATGATGAATCCAAATCATTGGCTGTTGCAATGGCGTCGATGAGGTTGCCAGCGCCGTCGCGGTCTGCGCCGTCGGTCTGATAGCCACTTTCTAAGGCCAGACTCAGCATCAGCCGACGAGCCAGTAGACGCCAATCGATCAGTGAGGCCAGTCCGAAGAAGATGTCTTGGGGCATGTACGCGCGCATATTGTCCGCGTTCAGATCTACGAATACGTAGTTCAACTTCCGACATCGCCCCTTCACCGCCTCGTAAAGATCCGCTTTCAGGTCATCGGTAGCTACCGCGAACTTGACGGAAGCGCCGCCATCCTTAATGAACGTGGACAGATACTCTTCATCGACGAATTCAAGCCAGTCTCGAACGGGAATGGTGTTCGGCATCAGCCTTCCTCGGTAAACCGGATTCCGTAATACTCGACACCCTGTCCATCTGGCCCGATGAATGAGAAGACGTTACTTTGACTTTTGGTGCCTGTCGAAGATGGGAAGGAGACGACAGCGCCCCTTCTGGTGCTCCGGGGACCCTCGGACTCTAGAATGTAGATGTCCCTGGCGAAGTCGGTGCGGTCGTATTCGCGGCTGCTACCCGGCAAAGATGTGAGTAGACTGTATATCCTGGCCAATGGCACCACACGCCCGCTGCCATCCACCATACGGTCTGAAGATTCCCCGCTCACGATGTCGGAATAGACTCTATACAAAGACTCCAAGAATCGGGCCGATGAAAAGCTGCTGGACTTCTGCTGGTTCTTGAGCAGCAGACCAGCCAGGTGGGACGGTCTGATGTTGGATTCCTTCTTCCTGTCAACTTTGACCGCACGGTCGCCCGGCAGGACTCGCACGATGGACGGGTAGGAGATCAAGTTTCCGTCCCGCTCGTATATGTTCAGGTTCATTTCCTCGGCGGCGCGTCTGAGCTCGTCGGCGTAGTGGTCACCAAGGTACTGCTCCTCTTCCTCCTCCTGAAAAGGCCAGGAAGATGAGGAGTTGACCACCTCTTGGCGCAACGCACTCAAAGCTTCACCCAGTCTGTGTTGTTCGCGCCTCACTCGGGCGATATTTCCCTCCCGAGCGGCCTTCTTTAGTGCTCGGACTCGTGCCATTAGACCGGAAGCCGACTTCAGCGTTGAGTCCGCCGCCTGTTCGGTGTCACTAAAGGCTTGTTCAAAGCTAATCACTATCTACTCTCCGTGAGGCTGATTATAGACTTCAACCCAATGTTGTCAAACCAAACGACGCCATACCCATACTCTCGGCTCAATGGAGGTTGGGATGCGCTCCATCCTATCTATTCTCTCCTCGCTATTCACCATTCCCAATTCACCACTCACTCCATATCCCCCCACGTGTCCCCCGTCTTTAGCTCTACGGCCAGTGGCACGGCCAGGCTCATTGACGCGGGCATCAGCTCTATGACGATCTCGGACATCTGGTCCAGCTCTTCACGCGGCACCTCGAATATCAGCTCGTCATGCACCTGGAGAATCATCTTCGACTTCATTTTGAGGTCGATCATCCTGTCCATGATCTGGATCATGGCGATCTTGATGATGTCGGCGGCCGTGCCCTGTATCGGCATGTTGATCGCCGCGCGCTCTGCTGCGCTGCGCACTTGGAAGTTGCGGACGTCTATATTCGGGAGAAACCTCCGCCGCCCAAGGGCGGTCTCGACATAGCCGCGCGCCTTGCAGGTCTTGATGGTCTCGTCTACGTAGCCCCGAATGCCTGGATACTGTTCGAAGTAAGTGTCGATGAACTCTTGGCCCTGATGTGGACTCAGGTCAGTTTGCCGGGAAATTCCGAAAGCCGTCAGCCCGTATAAGACGCCGAAGTTGAGTATCTTCGCAATCCGGCGCATCTCACCTGTCACGCCCTCTATCGGCACTTCGTACACGAGCGAAGATGTCGCGCTGTGTATGTCCTCGCCCCTGTGGAACGCTTCCAGCAGCGACGGATCCTTGGAGTAGTGGGCGAGCACTCGAAGCTCAATCTGCGAGTAGTCGGCGGCCAATAGCGTCCAGTCGGGCGCGTCCTGGGCTACGAAGGCCTGTCTGACACGACGTCCTAGCTCTGTCCGCACGGGAATGTTCTGTACATTCGGGTCGTTCGATGACACACGGCCGGTTGCCGACCCTGTCTGATTGTACTTGGTATGTATTCTGCCCGTGACAGGGTTGACCATGCCGGGCAGGGCATCGACGTACGTAGACTTGATCTTCGAGAGCTGACGGAAGTGCAGGATGTTGTCCAGCACAGCGTATGCACTTGGGTCCACGCTATCCAGTGTCCCGGTGTCGAGCTGCGCCTTCAGTCCTTCCAGGGATGAGGCGTCGGTGGAGAAGCCCGTCTTGGTCTTTCGAGTCGGCGGCAGCCGCAGTTCGTCGAACAAAACGCCTCCGAGCTGCTGAGACGAGTTCAGGTTGAACTCGTGACCGACGGTCTCGTACATGGTTTGGCGGACGGCGTCGAGATCGCTCCCGAGCTCAGTCGACATCTTGTTCAGAAGATCGACGTCCACCGCGACTCCGTCCCGCTGCATTCTGACCAGGACCGAGACCAGCGGCAGCTCGTACCGCTGTAGCATGTCGTCGATTCCAATTTGCCTGACTTCCGGCTCCAGTTTGCGCCTGAGACGCTCGGTGAAGTCGGCGTCGGCAGTCGCATAGTCCGCTGCGCTGGCGATGTCGACCTGGTCCATCGTTTTCTGGTTACGGCCGCGTCCGATCAGATCGGTGATCGGTGTCATCTCCTCGCCAAACATGTCCAGCGTGAGATTCTTCAGTCCAACTGAGGGACGGCCCGCGGCGTGAGCGGCCAGCATGGTGTCGAAGGCGAGTCCTTCGCCCTTTAAGCCGTGGTTCTCCAGAACCATCATGTCGTAGTTGGCGTTGTGAGCCGTCTTAGGGACATCGGGATTAGTGAAGATAGGCCCAAGTCTCTCAAGCACGTCGTCGATCGGGATCTGTGTGCCCTCGAGGTGTCCCACCGGGACGTACCAGCCTGAGCGCGGCTCCGTGGAGAACGACAGGCCGACCAGCCTGGCGACCATCGGGTCCTGCGAGGTCGTCTCGGTGTCGAAAGAGAATCCATTGGGCGTGTCGAGCGCTTCCAACAGGTCATCGAGCTTGTCCTGTGTGTCCACGATCTTGTAGTCGACGGGTGGAGACTCAGGCGCCAGGTCGAAAGATCCCTGCGCCCCGCCTGCGTCGTTCTCGGATGCCGGAATCCGGGACACCATGCTGTAGAACTCCAACGAGGTCAGAAGATCTACTACGTCCTTTCGGTCGAAGTCTCCGAATCTGGCGTGATCGAGGTCGAGCGCTACGTCAGCGTCTAGCTTGATGGTTGTCAGGAACAGCGCCCTGAGAGCGACGTCCTGGTTCTCGGTGAGGCTCTTCTTCACACTTGGCGGCTTCACCTCGTCGAGGTGTTCGTAGATACCGTCGATGCTGCCGTACTGCTGGAGCAGCCCGATCGCTCTCTTTCTGCCCACTCGCGGCACGCCGGGTATGTTGTCCGACGAGTCGCCTTCCAGGGCTTTGATCTCCGCCACGTTCTCGGGGCCAAGACCGTCGTAGCGTTCCTTGACCGCATCGACGTCGTAGACGGTCCTTTTCCCGACCGCGTGGCTGAGCAAAATGTTTACCTGCGGCGAGACCAGTTGAAGCGTATCGGTGTCCCCAGTCAGGACGAGCGTGTTGATCCCCTGCTCTTCGGCCTGTCTACAGAGCGTGCCCAGCACGTCGTCGGCCTCATAGCCGGCCTGTTCGAAGATTGGCACGCGGAATGCAGTCATGAGCTCCCTAACGCGGTCGAACTGGGGGCGAAGCTCAGGTGGAGTGGGCGGACGATGGGCCTTGTACTCCTCGAAGGCCTCGTGTCTGAAGGTCGGGGCCGAAACGTCGAACGCTATTGCGACGTGCGTCGGATTGCGATCGTTCAGGGTCTTCAGAAAGATGTTCAGGAACCCGAAGATGGCGCGCACGTCCTCGCCAGTGGCTCGGACGTTAAGCGGCTCACGGATCGCGTGCCACGCTCTGTGGACGAGAGCGTGACCGTCCATAATCAGCAGCAATGGACTTCGGTCGAACACGGTGGGGAAATCGGCAGTGGACAATGGGCTAACCTCCGGGGACATAGCCCGATTATACAGGCGTTCCCGGCGGGGCGTTCCAGCGAGAAGCCGTACCGATAGAGGGGATTCGGCCGGTGACTGACAGGGTAGGGGACTGCTGACTACACTCGGGCTAACAAGGGTAGGTATTCGTACTTTTCACCCTCACCCCCGTATCGAGTACGGGGCAGGCTCCAACCCTCACTCCGAGGGAGAGGGGGGCTGTCGGTTGGCATTCATGCTTGGCTTTACACTCCTGCCTACCCCTGTCAGCTACACGCCGGTCAGCGCGCGCGCCTCGCCCAGCATAGCGGCCACGTCCGCAGTTGACGGTCCTTCAGCATAGATTCGTAGCAGCGGCTCGGTGCCGGAGAACCGGATCAGCGCCCAGTACCCGTCCTCGAGCTGTATCTTCACGCCGTCCCGGTTGTCGATCCCGACCACGGGGCGTCCCGCCATCTCGAAGGGCCGAGACGAGCTGACCCTCTGCATGATGCCGTCCCGGAGCCGGGGGTCGAACTCCACGTCCCATCGTTCGTAGACGTGCGCACCCACGCGCTCGAACAGTTGCGTGCGAAGATCGGCCGGGTTCTCGCCCGTCTTGACCACCATTTCGAGCATCAGCAGACCGCTCAGGATACCGTCTCTCTCCGGTATGTTGCCCCTGAAAGCGTAGCCGCCGCTCTCTTCACCAGCGGCGAGCGCGTTCACGGCCATCATCTGCGGACCAAGGTACTTGAATCCAACCGGGGTCTCGATCACGTCAACGTCGTGGGCCTCGGCCAGCTTGTCAATCATGCTGCTCATCGTGATCGACTTCACCAGGGGGCCCGACTGATGCAACACCTCGAGGAGGTGCATACACAGCAGACTGAACGTCTCCGTCGTGGTCATGAAACGGCCGTCGTCGTCGATCACGCCGAGTCGGTCCGCGTCGCCGTCGGTTGCGAGACCGATGTCGGCGGTGCTGTCATCGACCGCGCCCATCAGGGGCCCGAGATTCGGAGCGATAGGCTCGGGCTGGGCCATCCCCGGAAACGCCGGATTGATCTCCGAGCGGATCTCGACGACGCGGGTGCTGCCTCCGGAAATAAGGTCGCTGAAGTATCCCGCCCCAGCCCCGTACATCGAGTCGACGGCTACGTTCAGTCCCGCGTTGCGGATTGCAACCAGATCGACGAACTGGGCCACATGATTGAGGTAGTCCGGTCTGGGATCGAACCTCTCAAATAGCCCACGCCTCTCGGCCTCTCGGATGTCCATTCTGCGGACGTTGCCGGACCGCTCGGCGTTGCCTATGTGCCGTTCGAGCTCCGCTACGATCTCATTGGACGCGCTGCCGCCGTATTCGGGCTTGAACTTGAAGCCGTTCCACTCGGCCGGATTGTGGCTGGCAGTTATGACGGCACCGGCTCCCGCCGTCATCGACACCAGCGAGTGGCTGACAACAGGTGTGGGAGCCGCGCGGTCGCACAGGAAAGTGGGCACGCCGTTCGCGGTCATCACCTCCGCGGCTGCCTCCGCAAACTGCCTGGAACCGAATCGTGTGTCATACCCGATGACGAACCCTCTGGGTGCGACACCGACGGAATTGACGTAGTCCGCAGTCCCCTGTGCGCAGATGCGCACGTTGTCGAAGGTGAAATCTTCGGCGATAATCGCGCGCCAGCCGTCTGTTCCGAACCGTATACCTGCCATCCAGACCTCCGCCGGTGTTGACCGCAAGGCTGAGCCTTGACCCGTAAAGATTAGGACGCGGCGTCTCCGGCGTCCTTCATGAATGCTTCTCTCCTCAGGGCCGCCGCTCTGTCTGTGCGTTCCCAGGGGAAGTTCTCTTCCGGCCTGCCAAAGTGGCCGTAGGCAGCGGTCTTGGTGTAGATCGGCCTGCGCAGGTCCAGGTCCCTGATAATGGCCCCCGGGCGCAGGTCGAAATGTTTGGCAATCAGGTCATTGATCCTGCTGTCCGGGACCTTGTTGGTACCGAATGTCTCGGCTGACACCGAGATTGGATGAGCTACGCCAATGGCGTACGACAACTGGATTTCGGCGCGGTCGGCAAGACCGGCTGCGACGACGTTCTTGGCGACGTACCGCGCTGCGTACGCCGCAGAGCGGTCCACCTTGGTTGGGTCTTTGCCAGAGAACGCCCCGCCTCCGTGACGGGCCATGCCACCGTAGGTATCGACGAGGATCTTTCTCCCTGTCAGCCCGGAGTCTCCAACCGGGCCGCCAGTGACGAACCTGCCTGACGGGTTGACCACCCATCTCGTGTTGCGGTCCAACAGGTCGCTGGGAATGACACGCTTGCCCACAGCCTCGATGAGGTCTCGCACGATTACGTCCTGGCTCACCTCCGGGTTGTGCTGTGCGCTCATGACCACTGTGTGGGCGCGTTTGGGTACGCCGTATTCATACTCGATCGTTACCTGGGACTTACCATCAGGTCTGAGATACGGCAGCTCGCGCTCCCTGCGTACGGTCGCCATTCTCTGGCATAGGCGGTGCGACAGCGCTATTGGCATAGGCATGAGCTCAGGCGTCTCATTGCACGCGTATCCGACCATCATCCCCTGGTCTCCAGCTCCCAGGGTTTCGTCCTCGTGGTTTTCGTCCGGTAAGTCCTGACGCGTTTCTAGGGAGTGCGTCACGCCGTGCGAAATGTCGGCAGACTGTTCGTGTACCGACACCGCGATGCCGCAAGACTGGTAGTCGAATCCGTACGATGAGTCCTGGTACCCGGCATCTCGTATCGTGTGCCTGACTATAGATGGAATGTCGACGTATGTGGACGTGGTTATCTCTCCCATGACGAGTACCAGACCAGTGGTCGTGCACGTCTCGCACGCTACCCGCCCGTTGGGGTCGTCTGTCAGTATCGCGTCGAGAACGGCATCCGAGATCTGGTCGCATAGCTTATCCGGGTGCCCTTCTGTGACCGACTCGGACGTGAATAAGTATGAGGGACTTTCCATGAAGCTGTTAGCCATCAGATGTCTCCTGCCGATTATGTTCGCGCCTGTTTTGGCGCGTCCTATATTCCAATTCTTTGTCGCTGTTCCGGGGAGAGAGCGACGAGCAAGGCCGTACCCTCTGCGATTGTTCTGTCGACATCTGTCAGCCTGCCGCCCACGGATAGCTCGCGGCCATCGCGCTCATTGAGCCACGACACTGCCCGGATGGTCTCACCGATCTTAGCGGGCGCGATAAGCCTGGTGTCCATGCTTCGCATCATCGTAGTGATCCCGTTCAGGTACGGCCAGTTCTCCATCACCTCGTACAGGATTGCGGCGATCACTCCCCCGTGCACTATCCCGGGCCAGCCTTCGTGTCGTTGCTGCGGAGTGAACTCGGCAGTCAGACGCTCTCCATCGGTCTTCATGTCCAGACGAAGGCCTGACGAGTTGGACTTCCCACATCCGAAGCAGTTTGGGTACTCCCGCACACCATTATCTGGAAGGCTTGCACTCCCCACGCCTCTTACGTCCCGATGTCCCAGCTCGCGAGGTAGTGCTCCTGCTCCGATGTCAGCGTGTCGATCTCCACACCCATGGCCTGAAGCTTTAGCCTGCCCACCTCTTCGTCGATGTCTCTGGGAACGTTGTAGACTTCAGGCGCGAGCGTATGTGCCGTCTGCGCCAGGTACTCCAGAGATAGTGCCTGGTTGGCGAAGCTCATGTCCATAACCGCCGATGGATGGCCCTCGGCGGCTGCGAGGTTGATGAGTCTACCCTCGCCGAGCAGATACAGCCTTCGACCGTCTCCCATGAGGTACTCTTCCACGAAAGGCCGGATCGTCTGCTTGCCGTCGGACATCTCCTCCAGGGCTGCCAGGTCGATCTCCACGTCAAAGTGTCCGCTGTTCGCGAAAATCGCGCCATCTTTCATGGCCGCAAGGTGTGAACGTCCGACCGCATTCAGGCCGCCGGTCAGGGTGATGAATATGTCCCCGACCTCAGCGGCCTTGGACATCGCCATCACCTGGTGGCCGTCCATGGCGGCCTCCAGCGCGCGTATGGGATTGACCTCGGTGACGATCGTGTGCGCACCCATGCCTCTGGCCCTGAGCGCCACGCCTCGGCCGCACCAACCGTAGCCGCATATGACGACGTTCTTACCTGCCCACAGGACGTTCGTCGCCCGTGTAATGCCGTCGAGCGTACTCTGGCCGGTACCGTACCTGTTGTCGAAGAAGTGTTTGGTGTCCGCGTCGTTTATCGCGATGATCGGGTACTTGAGGTCCCCCGACGCTGCCAGGCTGTTGAGCCGGACCACGCCTGTGGTCGTCTCCTCCGTGCCCGCGACAACGTCGTCCAGCTTGTCCGTCCTCGCTGTATGCAGGACCGCCACCAGGTCGGCGCCGTCGTCCATAGTGATATGGGGCCCGTGATCGAGCGCAGACTGGATGTGGCCGTAGTATGTGTCCCTGTCTTCGCCCTTGATAGCGAAAGTTGGGATGCCATACTCGGCGACCAGCGCGGCTGCGACGTCGTCCTGTGTACTGAGTGGATTGCTCGCACACAGCGCGACCTGAGCGCCGCCGTCTCTCAGCGTCAGCATCAGGTTGGCGGTCTCGGTCGTCACGTGCAGGCACGCCGACACACGCAATCCGTTCAGCGGTTTCTCATCGCTGAACCGTTGCCTGATCTGCCGGACTACGGGCATCTCCCTGGCGGCCCACTCGATTCTGCGAACACCGGACGATGCCAGCGAACTGTCCAGAATGTGGCCCTGCCGTGTACTCGATGTGGTCACCCTTTCCTCCTGTTTGCCAAGTTGGTCAGCCAATGCTCCCGACCCGGGTCTCGATCTCTCCGGGTCTTGCGAGGACCGACCAGTCGTCGAATCCTTCGAATGTGGTTAGACTTTGAAACTCACTAAACCGACGCTTGATGTCAGACATAGTGAGCGACTCCAGTCTCTCTGTGCTGAAGTCTTCCACGGTGAACGAACCCATCACCGAGCCGACGACGGCGGCGCGTCGCAGCCCCTCACTCGATGTGTCGCCTGTGGCGGAGATCGTTCCCATGAAGCCGCCGGCGAACGAGTCGCCAGCGCCGGTGGGATCTACAACGCGTTCGAGCGGATAAGCCGGGGCGCTGAACATTTCCTCGCCGTCCGCCATCAGCACGCCGTGCTCGCCACGCTTGATTACAACAGTGCGCGGGCCCGCTTTCTGTACGTTTCGCGCTGCTCTCACGAGGTTGATTTCGCCCGCGAAGCTTCTCGCCTCGCCCTCGTCCAGAAAGAGAAGATCAACCTCTGAAACCACCTTCTCCAACTCGCGCCGGCTTCCGTCTATCCAGAAGTCCATGGAGTCGAGAGCCGCGAACTTGGGTCGCGCGTCCAACTGTTCCAGCACGTCCATCTGCAGAGAGGGGTCGATATTGGCGAGAAAGACGATGTCTGACGCGCGGTGGCTCGCGCTGAGCGCCGGGCTGAACTCGGCGAAGACGTTTAGCTGAGTGTCCAGCGTCTCTCGCTGGTTGACGTCCTCAGTGGAGTAGACCCCTGACCAGTGGAACGTCCGGCCTTTCAAACGCTCCAGGCCGGACACGTCAACGTCGCGTGACTTCATAAGCTCCACGTGAGCCTCGTCGAAGTCGTCGCCGACGACACCGACGAGGCTCACTTTGGTCAGATAACTGGCGGCTAGAGAGAAGTAGACTGCCGATCCACCCAGCGCTCTGTCGCGGCGGCCGACCGGCGTCTGGACCGAGTCGTATGCGACCGATCCCACAACCAATAGGGACAACTTAGCTTTCCATCCCGTAACTGGTGGGGTAGCCCTTCTCGATCCACGGAGGAGTGCCATCTTCTATGTTGAACAGTCGGTCGGTGTCGATACCCATCGCCGCGGCCATCTCGCAAGCGAGGCCGCTCCTCACGCCCGCGGCGCAGATGAACAACAGGTTCTTGTTCTGTGGGAGCTCGTCGACGCGACCCAGAAGGTCGTCGACGGTGATGAACACGGCGTCCTTGACATGACCGTCAACGTACTCGTCCATTCGACGGACGTCAACGAACACGTTGTCTTCGGTGCCGTGAAGCTCCGCAGCCTCATCGGACGTGATCCTCGTATATGGCTCTCCCGGTATCTGCCTGGGCATATGCCCACCCTCCCTTTCAACACCTGCTAGTCCAGGTACTTGTCCACCAGCAGCCCGAGCCTCTTTCGCGTTGCCGGCGGAATCAAATCTCGGCTTGTGATTATCGCGTTTTCGAGCGCTCTGTCGCAACCGCACGACCGTGCGCCGTGCGCTGAAGACGACATACGCCTGACTATGGACTGGGCGGTCCGCACATTCTGCATAAGGTTATGCACCACCAGTTCGACGGACACGTCCTCCTCGGCCTCATGCCACACGTCGTAGTCCGTGACGAACGCGAGAGTGGCGTAGCACATCTCCGCTTCACGGGCCAGCTTCGCCTCGGGCAGGGCCGTCATGCCGATTACACTCGCGCCCCATGAGCGGTGCATCTCCGACTCCGCCCTGGTGGAAAACTGGGGCCCTTCCATCACGACGTACGTCCCGCCGTCGTGGACCGCCGTCTCGCCTGCAGCGGCCTTGACCGCTTCGCGGCGCAGGTCAGGGCAAAAGGGGTCGGCAAACCCGACGTGTGCCACCAGTCCCTCCCCGAAGAATGTCGATGGACGTTCCCGCGTGCGGTCAATGATCTGGTCCGGCACAACAAGGTCCAGCGGCTTCAGATTCTCCTTCAGGCTTCCAACCGCGCTGATCGAGATGAGACGCTTCACGCCCAACTTTTTCATGGCGTAGATGTTAGCCCTTACGGGTAGCTCACTGGGAGAGATGCGGTGTCCGCGACCATGTCGCGGCAGGAACGCGACAGCAATGCCGTCCAGCTCTCCCGTGACGATCGAATCGCTTGGACTGCCGTACGGCGTAGTGACTTCAACCTCGCGCGTGTTCGTGAGGCTCTCCATGTTGTAGAGGCCCGAACCGCCTATAAAGCCGACTGTCGGCTCAGGCATTGGACTCCTCCAACAGCCTGGGCAGGCTTCGCCTGTATGGTGGCCGACCCACGCCCGTCTCGCTGACAATCCCGGTGACGTACCTGTTGGGGGTAACGTCGAATGCGGGATTGAACGCTCCGAAACCTTCGGGAGCAACCCTCGAACCCGCGTAGCCCAACACTTCGCCTTCGTCTCTCTCCTCGATGACGATCTCGTCTCCGGATGCGGTTCCCGGATCGAACGTGGAGGTGGGCGCAGCAACGTAGAAGGGTATGCCATTCTCCTTGGCCAGGACCGCGAGGTTGTAGGTGCCAATCTTGTTTGCCACGTCGCCGTTGAGGGCTATACGGTCCGCGCCGACGACGACGCACTGCACCATTCCTCGTCGCATCAGCAGCCCTGTCGCTGAGTCGGCGATCAGGCTCGCGTTGATTCCCTCTCGTTGTAGCTCCCAGGCTGTCAACCGGGCGCCCTGAAGGAGCGGTCGTGTCTCGCTGGCGTAAACTCGGTCAAGTCTCCCGTCGGTCCAGGCTGTGCGGATGATGCCCAGGGCCGTGCCGTAGCCACCGGTCGCAAGCGCGCCGGTGTTGCAGTGTGTGAGTACGGCGCTTCCCCACGGAATCAGTTTGGCCCCAAGCTTACCGATCGAGAGATTGCTCTCGACGTCTTCTCGATGAATCCGCGTGGCTTCTTCGACCAGATCGGCCACGACCTCCTCGGTCGTCTGCGCGGACGTCGCCGACGATAGCAGTCTGTCGACAGCCCATCCGAGATTCGCACCGGTCGGACGTGCAAGTCTGATCTCTCGCGCCGCAACGTGTAGTCGGTCAGTGAAGTCGCCGTTGGCAGTCTGAGACAGCTCCATCGCGGCCAGCGCCAGAGCGTAGGCTCCAGCGATACCAATCGCGGGGGCTCCCCGCACGGACATGTTTGCTATTGCGGCGACAACGTCCCTGTAGTCTGAGGTCTCGATCCATGTCTCGATGGCGGGCAGCCGGCGCTGGTCGAGAATGCGCAGCAAGTCCCCTCCCCACTGGATCGGTGTGAGTTCAGCCAATGTCCCCGTCAATTCTCCACCACCGTTTGCTCGGACTTCACAGGGCAAACAAAAAGACTTCTCGAACGAGAGAAGCCTTCAGGTAGCTGCGCCACCACTCTCATCTCTCGAACGTCCATACGCTCGCCGGAATTGGCACCTTTGTCTTGCGCCGAAGCGCCTAGACCGGTTGCCGGGCATCAAGGGGCCGATCCCTCCGCCACTCTGGATAAGAGCCACGATTATTCTGTTGTCTACCGCTGGAATCCTATAACGAAGTACTTTGGGCTGTCAAACGTGGCAACCGGGTCCGGACCTGGGCCTATGCTACAATCGAACTGTACATGACTACTTCGAATCCAGTCAGCACGATAGAAGACATCATCAGGATTCTGCGGGAGCAGCCCGAGGTCCGGGAAGCCGTGCGCCGTGAAATCCTGACCGATGAGCTGCTGGATCTGCCGAGACAGATCGCGGAGATGGCCTCCATACTCCGTGACGTGCTCGCTACGCTGGAACGGCACAGTGAGGCCATTGCTGAACTCAGGAGAGACGTTACTGAGTTGAAGGCGGATATGGCAGAAGTGAAGACGGACGTGTCTGGACTGAAGACTGGCGTGGCTGAGCTGAAGACGGATATTGCCGAAGTGAAGACGGATGTGGCAGGACTGAAGACGGACGTGTCTGAGATGAAGACGGACATTGCCGAACTCAAGGGAACTGACACGCTTAGAGCCGCAGAGAGGCGGTACGAGCTCATCGCGATTGAGATGGGGCTGGAGCCACGTCGCTTGCTCTCACTCGGTGACATCGCGCGATTGACGCTGCACGAGGCCGCAAGCGAGTTTAGTCCCAGCGATCTGGAGAGCTTCAGAGAGTGCGACCTGGTGATAGCCGCGGATAGTCCCACAGAAGGCGAGTGCTACATCGCGGTGCAGGTGTCGCGCACGGTGGACCACGAGGACATCTCCCGCGCGGTCGCTCACTCGCAGATGGTGACTCGCTTCACGGGCAGACCGGGATACGCCGCGGTCGCCGGGATGGAGCGGGCCGGCGTAACCGAGCGTCGCCTAGCTTCTGGTCGGGTCCACTGGCATCGGATACCACGGATCGCAGTTCGGCCACGCTGAGCGACTCGTGACCACCACCCGAGCCAATACCGACTATACGCTCGAAGACATTCTCGGGATACTCCGGGAACAGTGGGAAGTGCGGGAGGCTGTTCGCCGCGAAATCCTACCCTCCAGCCAACTGGAGATGTCCAATAATTTCCTCCGGATACGTGACATGTTTCAGGACATGGTTGTTCTGAAGTGGGACCCAGGCGATTCGTATGATGGTCTTATACCGTACTTGGCGGCGCGCGAGTATGCCGAGAGACGGTACGTGCATATAGCTTTCGAAATGGGGCTGGAGCCGCGCCGTCTGCTCAGCCTAGCGGACGTATGGCGACTAACGATGCAGGAAGCGGCTCGCGAGTACGCTGACAGCCAACTCGATAGCTTCAGAGAGTGCCTGATGATTGCCGCCGACAGTCCGACCGAAGGGGAGTGCTACGTTGTCGCGGAAGTCTGGGGTACGACGTGCAATGGCGACGTCGGCCAGGCTGTCGAGAACGCTCGTATGGCTACCCGCTTCACGGGCAGGCCCGCATATCCCGCAGTCGCCGCATTCCGTCGCGCAGGCGTGCCCAGGTCACACTTCGCCTCCAGCGGAGTACACTGGCATCGGCTGCCGCGGCATCGCTAGTCGGTGTGTCTGCCTTCAGGATCTATCTACCCACGTAACCCCGTTGTGCTGAGCTTGTCGAAGGACGGCTCCGTCCGCCCCTTGAGAGCCGCCGTAGCTCGTCCCAGTCACCTCTGCAATGCCAACAACTGAGGGCTCTTTTAGTTCACGTTGCCCTACGGGCCCCACCTCGTCTTCTGAGCCGTCTGTGATGGCTTGTTTGATGTCTGACAGCATGAACTCTGTACCCTCGGCGAACATCTCACCCCCTATACCACGAGGTCGAACAACAGTGTCATCATTGACTCTGCCCACAGGGCCCAACTCACCTGTTGAGACATCGAAGACGCCGTTGTCAAGAGCTAGTGGGATGTGGATAAAGTTGGTGACGGTTATACTGGGATCTTTCTCTGTTGAAACCGCTCCGAGGTAAAGAAGAACGGTCTCACCGGGGTGAAACACGCTATTGGGCATCTCTGATGAAAAGAATCCCGGATCTGTCTTCCTAACATAGATAGAGGAGTCAGATTCGCCTTTAAGGACTTCCTCAACCTCGAACTCCCATTTGTATAGGGAATTGCTAGCGTGCTTA
>DAOUHG010000268.1:0-3505 GCA_034428835.1 Dehalococcoidia bacterium | reverse complement strand
CAGATCCTGTTGGAGCAGAAGATGGACCATACCGTCGCGACCAAGTTCGCGCCCGCCGACTCGGCGCCCCTCTTCATCGGTCTCGAAAAGGGCGACTTCCATTTCGTGTGCTGCAACTGGCCTTCCTACAGTGCCGCACTCCTCGAGGACTACGTGGATGCCGACGACGGCGCCAAGGTGGAGCGAGTCGGGCCAGTAGGCATCACGGGAGAGACAGGATGGTACGTGCCTTCCTACGTCATAAATGGCGACGCCGACCGCGGCATCGATGCCGTCGCTCCAAACCTACGCAGCGTCAGCGACCTGAACGAGTACAAGTCCGTCTTCGCCACGAGCGACACCGGCACCAAGGGCAGGCTCCTGGAGTTCACTGCGGCGTGGGACACGAAGCCCGCCGAACGACTTGAAGCCTTCGGCGCCGACTTCCAGGAGGTGTTCGCCGGGTCCGAGGGCGCAGCTCTGGCCCAGGTCGACGCTGCCTTCCAAAGGGGCGAGCCAGTCCTCACATACCTCTGGGAACCTCACTGGGCCCACGCCAAGTACAACCTGGTGAAGATCGAGATGCCCGATTGGACTTCGGACTGCTATCCTGGCGGCAGCAACTACAACTGCGGCTTTCCAACCGACGCCGTGGCCAAGCTGGCTTGGCCAGGCCTCAAGGACGAGTTTCCGGAGGCATATCAGTTCCTCTCCAGATTCAAGATGACCAACCAGCAGCAGAACGAGATTGTCCTCAACCTCACAGAGAACGACCTAACCGTACGCAAGGCCGCGCAGGCGTGGGTTGATGCCAACGAGGCAGTCTGGAGGCCCTGGATCCCTTAGAGAGAAGTCGGCCTTGGGGCAGGATGCGCGGCGTTAGGCTGCCCAGCCTGATTGAGCCCGTATCGGCAGGGTACGATCAGCAATGGTCATACCGTCCTGATGAGGTCAGCCATTCGCTCGGCCATAGCCATAACGGTCAGGTTCAGGTTTGCCCGCACTGTATCGGGCATTATCGATGCATCGACGATCCTCAAACCGTCGATGCCGTGCACCTGGCCGTATTGGTCAACAACTGCCATCGGATCATCTGAGGGCCCCATCTTGCAGGTGCTGGAGACATGATGCGCTGTAATCACTTCCCGTTTCATCCAGGCATCAAGGTCATCGTCGTCACGCAGCACATCGTCAGACGGAGCGATGCGCTCCTCTACCATCTGCTCGAAGGCCTTATGTCTGAACAGGTCGGCGCATAGTCTGACGCTTTCACGCATTCGCGCAAGGTCGAACGGATCGGCCAGCAGGTTGAAGTCGAGTTCAGGCGGCTGCTCCGGGTCGCGTGAGCGGATACGCAGTTCCCCCTGACTCAGCGCCAGGTTGAGGCACTGGCTCACACCTACTCCCACCGGGTCCGTGTGGTCCACTCCCCTCATCGGGCGAGAAGCCGCATAGTTGCCCATGTAGATCACCATGTCGTTCTCGAAGGGCGAGCCCGATGCCGTAAACCGCAGCGTGACGGTGCCGGTAGTGACCTGACCAGCATTCAGCGGGAAGTCTGTTCTCGTACGCCACGCCATCGGCACGTCGGGATGGTCTCGGAGATTGCGCCCAACTCCGGGTAGGTCCTGCACCACGGGGATAGACAGGCGACGCAACTGCTCTCCCGGGCCGACGCCCGACAGGGCTAATATGTGCGGCGTTCCTATGGCGCCGGCACAGAGGATTACCTCGTCGCCAAAGACTGACAATTCCTCGTGCCCACTCTGCACCTGCACCCCGATCGCCCGATGCCCCTCGAAGATGATCCCGTGAACAAGACTGTTGGGCCTGATGCTCAGTCCCTGTCGATTGCGGGCAGGGTCAAGGTAGCCTATTGCCGTGCTCACCCGAACGCGCCCCGCTATGTTGAAGGGCAGAGGCCCGACACCAGAGGAGCCCGGTCTGTTGTGGTCGGGGCAGTCCGGGAATCCCGCATCCAGGCATGCGCGATAGAACGCGTGCTGTTGAGGCCCCCACTCATCGGGCCGGAATCGGCGGCAGCTGATGGGGCCGTCCAAGCCGTGAAACTCATCATGGAAGTTCTCATCTGATTCCAGCTTCAGGAGGTAGGAGAAGATCTTTTCGTAGCTCCACTCAGGATTCCCCCAATCCGCCCAGCGGTCGAAGTCCTCCGGCATTCCCCGCAGGAACTGGGCATCGTTCACCGCACTAGAGCCGCCGGTGACCCTACCCCGGGGAATGTCTATGTCAGCCAGGTCTGTCGCCCTGGCACGAAAGTTCCAGATGTGTCCGCCATCCCAGATGGTTGTGTCAGCCCCGTAGGCGTATTTGACTGCATCGGGCATGAGTTCCCGCGCCGGATAGTCCACTCCCGCTTCCAGGAGCAGGATCGACCTGTGAGGGTCTTCTGAAAGGCGCGCTGCCAGGACCGACCCCGCCGACCCCGCCCCAACGACTATGTAGTCGTACTCGTTATGCATACCGCCCGGACTTTCCTACACTCTTAGTTTCAACCCCGGCTCCGGCAGCCGTTCCGTCACTTCGTCATCGCGCATTGGTTCCACCACCAGCCGATGTATTTCTCTGACTTCATCCACTCACCTCTCCATGACTTTACCAAGTCGGTGAGGCTCGTATGCGAGAAAGTATAGCTGAGGCACCTACGGTTCAGGGCTGCAGAGCAGGTTCCGCTGTCCTGCGGTGCCGGTTGTGCGGTCGAACGCGTACCAACTGAGGGTCCAACCTGTAGTGCAACTCGACATTAGATTCCGAGGGCGAACCATCCTCGAGATGTCGCCATCGCCAGTGGGTGTTTCCCAATAGCACGAGCCTGGGTAGCCACCACACCCTTACCCTGAAAAGCCGACATGGCTTCAGCTGTGCGATACCGAGTCAGGGTCTTGAGGTCCTGCCGCAGGTACGTTCCGGGTGTAGCGCCGGATGGACTGCCGCCGTGGACCAGCGTCCGGGTGTGGGCTACGACCGCCACGACGGCCGCATCGCGGAGGATATCGGAAGGGTAATAGCAATGCCTCATCGCTTTCAGTTGCGCCGGACGACAGAACAAGAATGACGATGGTCCGGAATCCCCAGCCAATTCCGACTGTCTTCACAGGAGCACATAGTCGAACGGACCTGTCGTCGTCGGCTGGATGAGTTGAGGTGACAACCCAATGACAATGAGACTGGTCAACTGGAACGTGGGGCTGGGCCACCCCCCGATCACAGCGGACACCTGAGATACTCAGCCGCATCCACGGGCACACGCCGGACGTTGTCTGCCTGACCGAGACACACACAGGGCTGCTGTCCCCGGATGGGCACGTGATCTGCTCGCAGCCCGACACCGGGTACGGGCCAAGGGAGAACATGGAGAACATGAGGAAGGTCATGCTGTGGTCGCGGGAGCCCTGGGAGCGGGTTGACGACCTGGGACACTGCTCCATGCCTCCCGGGCGGTTCGTGTCCGGCGTAACGCAGACCCCGGTGGGAGAGGTGACCGTCATGGGGATCTGTATACCCT
>DAOUHG010000267.1:0-33171 GCA_034428835.1 Dehalococcoidia bacterium | reverse complement strand
GAATGGTGCAGGGTCACTGCGACGAAATCACCAGGCCATCTCAGTGGGATATTGACAGAGTTGAGGACTTCTATGCTAGTGGTGGCCCTGTGGACTTCACGGTCACGGCGACTGGCACCACCGCCACTTTCAGGTGGAAGGACGACGCATGGGGGGAGCACCATCATGAAATCGCCCATTACTACTTACTCGACAGCTTTGACGCGAGTCCGAGATGGAACAAGTACGGCGTCAAAGAGGTCACTGATAGTGTCGGTAGACACAAGAGTATCGCGCCGAACAATATTTGGACGGCCACCAGCACCGAATGGGTCCGTGAAGTAATCGAATACACCCTCAAAGTGGATATGACGGCTCACACCGTAGGCAGACGTAACCAACGTCTGCCCAGTTGGACGACCTACATGGTGTGCGGACGAGCATTCTTCAAGCAGAATAACGCATATAGCGACTTTCGCTGTTCGCCCATCGTGAAGGTCAGCAATGCGGACCATAACGCCCAAGTACCGACAGCCACGCCACAGCACACAGCCACACCTCGTCCGACAGCTACCCGAACTCCGAAGCCCAGGCCTCCCACGGCCACGCCCGCGCCGCCAACGGCTACACCCGCGCCTCCCACGGCCACGCCCGCGCCGCCGACGGCGACACCCGCGCCACCCACGGCCACACCCAAACCGCCGACCGCCACGCCTAGGCCACCGACTGCAACACCCAGGCCGCCCACGGTTACACCCAGGCCGCCCACCGCTACTCCTCACCCCTGCGACGTCAACCCGTTGGACTGCCCTGATTGGGCGCCGCCTCCTCCCACGCCCACACGGGCGGCCTCCTACTCAGACACAAGGAAGACAGGCTAGCGACTCCAAAGAGCGCAATGCTTCCGGATATAGCTGAACCACAGCCTGTTCGCTGTGCCCCTTGCGGTGTACCATAACAGCCATGACCTCGTTCCGGTCTTCGCCGGAATGGGGGGTTGGACGCAACCCCCCATTTTCATCATGTGAGGTATGAACATTGACTATCGACGTCGCAACTGCAATAGCGAGAATTCTGAAGCAGGAGGGGATCGAGTGGGTCTCGACCTTCCCGGTGTGCAGGGTCAACAACGCCCTCGGGCGTGAGGGAGTCCCGATGGTGATGATGCGCGACGACCGCTACGCCATCGCGCTCGCAGACGGGTTCTCTCGCGTGACCGGGGGCGAACGGATAGGCGTATGCACCGTACAGGGCGGCGTGAACGCTGCTGGAATCCAGGTTGCCTACGCTGGGCTGGCGCAGGCGTACGAGGACGGGTCGCCCATACTGTGTATCACCGACGGCGTTCCAGCAGGCAGTTCGGAGAACTCCCAGTTCGACGTGACCACCAGCCTGAAGTCGGTGTCCAAGTGGTATGGGTATATTGACAGGCCTTCCAGGGTGCCGGAGTTCATGAGGCGCGCGTTCACCATGCTTCGAAGCGGCAGGCCGGGACCGGTAGTGCTGTCCGTCCCCGACTCAGCGGGAGAGTTTGACGAATCGGCCGATCCGTACACGCCGGTCAAGGGGTGGAAGACGGCGCCCGACCCGTCGGACGTTGCCGCCGCCGCTGACCTCGTGCTGAACGCTGAGAACCCGCTGATTTATGCGGGCGAGGGGGTAATCTATGCGGGCGCGTCAACTGAGCTGAAGACCCTTGCGGAGCTTCTGAACGCTCCGGTTATCACAACCTTGAAGGCGAAGGGCGCCTTCCCGGAGGACCACCCACTCTTTGTTGGGGTACGTGGCGATGCTCCAGCCGAGTTCCTCGCGAAGAGCGACGTTATTCTGGCCGTTGGCTCCAGCCTGTCGCCAGGCCGATTCAGCCACGCGATACCTGATCCGGCGAATAAGAAGATCATCCAGTGCAACCTCGACGAGCTTCACGTCAACCGCATCTACCCGACCGCTCAAGCCGTCATAGGAGACGCCCGGTTCACACTCGATGCGCTGGCGCGTGAAGTCTCGTCCAGGACGGGTGGCGATGGCCGCGCTCCGAACGGCGTCGAGGCAGAAGTCCAGGCGTCGCGTAACGCTGCGCTCGCGGGCTACAGAGAGGCTATGGCGTCGGAGGACACGCCGATCAATCCTTACCGCGTCTACGGCGACATGATGAAGGTGCTGGACCCGTACAACTCATTCGTGACGCACGACTCGGGTAATACCCGCGATCAGCTCAGCACCGTGTACGACACGCTTATTCCCAGGGGATTCCTCGGATGGGGCAATGTATCCACACTCGGCTTCAGCTTGGCGTCGACCATTGGTGCCAAGCTGGCCTTCCCGGATCGCCAGTGCGTCGCGGTCACGGGAGACGCCGGTATCGGGTATATGCTCGGCAATTTGGAGGTTACGCTACGCGAGCGAATCGGCATCACGGTAGCCCACATCAGCAACGGAGGCTTCGCCGGGTACGGTCCCGGTTTCTGGGGCGCGGGACACGATCCATACACGCATGTCGTGCTCGGCCCTGACGATGTGGACATGTCCAAGGTCATAGGACAGTTGGGTCTCCACGCAGAACGCGTTTCGGAGCCGTCGGAGGTAGTCCCGGCGCTTGAGCGCGCGCTTGCGGCCAATCAGTCTGGACAGGCTTCCTACATAGAGTTCATCTGCTCTCAGTATCCTCTGTATGGGGGATGGGTCCCAAGTTCTCTGGCGCATTGATCCACAGACCGCGTCCGGGTGAGCGTTATGGGCTGGGTGGTGATCGACCTTGAACTCGGATCGCCGGACAGGTCCGACGCCTTCTCCGGACGGGTCTGACTCTCCGCCTCCAAACGGTGGGAACGGAGATGACCGGAATGGCTCGTGGTCGCGGGACTACCTGATCGCGCAGACTGTAATTGTGCTGGCGATCATCGGTGGCGTTGCGGGAGCAATTCTCTCCGAAGATCGCGGGCTATCCAGCTTGGTGGATCAACCCGCGAGGTCGGGAGCGTCGTCGAGCGGATTCTCGATCATTCAACCTTTGTCGGCTCCGCCAACCGTGTGTCCAGGTGGACCGGAAGGCGAGTATCCGATAGCCCAAGACGGACTGGCCGATGACTGCGACACGCTCCTGTCGGCGCAGCCCATCTTGGCGGGCGATGGCGACTTGGATTGGAGCGTCGATGTCCCCATTACCCGCTGGCAAGGCGTAAACGCGGGAGGCAGCCCTGTGCGAGTCGTGGCGCTGGAACTGACTACCAGCGGGCTAATGGGAGAGATTCCGCCCATGCTGGGCGAACTGTCCGAACTGCAGGCGCTGCACCTCTACGGAAATGAGCTGACGGGCGAGATTCCGCGTGAACTGGGACGACTTGCCGATCTCACAATTCTCGACCTGGGCGGGAACAGGCTGACGGGCGAGATTCCGCCCGAGCTTGGCAGTATGTCCAACCTGACGTGGATGGACCTGAGCTTCAACAATCTTTCCGGCCCTGTACCGGCTGAAATCTCCGCTCTCGAGAGTCTGGAGTGGCTCGTAATCTCGGGCAACGACCTGTCGGGGACGATCACAGGCAAGCTGGATAGCCTCACCAGCCTGACGTACCTGAGTCTGCACGACACGAACCTGACAGGCTGTTTGCCGGACTCGTTCCGAGACATGGACGGCTTTCTCGGCGATCTGCCGTTCTGCGGCGATCAGTAGTTTGCCATACACCTGCTGCGCCCTCAGGGACATTCCCACGTCGTTCAGATGAGACTAGCAGCGGTGCCGCCGAGAGGCGACTGGAAACAGTCCTAACTTTTCGACGGCAGTGCAGTTGTATTGAGCGGATGCTCGAATCAGATTGCTGGACTCATCGCATTTACTCGGCAGGAACAATACCTCCGGGATTGAGTGAGAGTTTCCTCCCCCGAAGCCGACATCAGTGTGATTCAAGCCGCAATTTACGGTGAAAAGGACGAGCAATGACATCGCCGACGAGATTCTTGGGGCCACTGCGGTCGTGGAAGCTGTGGGCTGTTGTGGTCGTTTTGGCAGCAATCGGAGCGGGCGGCTACTACGGCTTCGGCGTATGGACAGATTCAAGCTCCGAGGAACAGGCAGCGCAGACACAGCTTGTCCCTGTGACCCTCGGCGACCTCGTTAACGATGTCAGCGTGACCGGAACTCTCACCTACACCACTCGCGAGATGGTCGCGTTCAGTCAGCAGGGGATAGTTTCGGACGTCATCGTATCTGAAGGCGACAGGGTGTCCGCCGGAGATGCGCTTGCGATGCTGGACGCCGAGACCGTCGCGAATCTGGAAAAGACTATCGCCCAGGCTCGAGTCGATGTGCGCACCGCGGAGGACGCGCTCGAAGACGCCAGAAATCCCTATACGGCGGTGCAGGTCGCCAGAGCCGAATCTGACGTGGCGGAAGCCCGCCTGGAATTCCAGAACGCCCAGGAGGAGCTGACCGATCTTGGCGTAGTCACCCCTGAACAACTCGTGCAGGCCAACATCGACATCCTGAATGCCCAGGCCGATCTCGAGAGTGCAATTGAGAACAGGACCGCGTTGGGCGCTCCGACGTTCCAGGATATTACGAACGCCCAGTCCGGTATCACCGCCGCTCTCGCCGCATTGCAGGATGCGGAAGACGCTCTCGATGAACTCCTCAACCCGGACAGTGACGAGACCGCTGAAACCATAGCCGACTACCAGGCCGAGATAGACTCAGCTGAGGACCAACTGCCAGGTGCTCAGTACGATCTGCGCACCGCCGAGAGTAACGCCGAGGAAAAAATCCGCCTAGCGGGGGACGACCTCGATGAGGCGCAGGGCGAGTACAATAAGCTGTTCGATAAATGGCTGGGCATGAGTCCGGCTCCACATTACGGCGCGTCTCCCGATGCGATATTCGCGGCTCATGGCGTCGATCTGGTGGCCCTGTTCGAGGGCCCCATCGCCACCGAACTGCAGAGGCAGTCAAGGCGGGGCGTCTTTATGGGCGATCCGGAGACACCCTGGAGCGAAGTTGTCTTGCTGTCATGGGTGGCACTGTACCCCGGCGAGATTCACGTCGATTGCGGATATCTTGAAGCAGGGCCCCTCCGCGCATGTATCCTCGACGAGTTTCTCGACGCCTATGAGATAGTTCAGGAACAGGCGGCGAACTTTGCAACGGTACAGTCAGAGGAGGCTGAAAAGATCAGACAGGCCGCCGTTCTTCTTGCGGATGCCGAAGCCACCTTCCAATCTCGGCTGCAGGCCTTGGACGACTATCTCGCCGAGATTAACACCAAGCCGGAGGAACTTGACATTGAAACCAGGAACTGGGCCATAGAAACCGCCAAGGCAGATCTCCTTGACGCCGAGGAAGCCCTCGCAGCACTGATGCAACCAACGGAGCTGGACATTGAGCTCGCCGACCGCGAGATCGAGTTGGCACAGGAAAAGCTTGCCGATGCCCAGGAGTCACTCGCAGACTTCCTCGAGGAGCCCGATCCGATTTATGTCCTCGTCAAGCAGGCCGCTGTCCGACTGGCTGTGGAGACGCTTGCAGAGGCCGAAACGACCTTGGAAGAGTACAGCGACGTGGATCAACTGGAGATACAACTCCGCGAGGCCGAAGTGGTCGCGGCCCGTGCCACATTGGACACAGTCGTCGACAATCTGGAGCAGGCCACCCTTCGCGCACCGTTCGACGGCATCGTCGTTGGCGTCAATATCGAGACAGGTCAACAGGTCAACACAAACACGCAGGCTATCGAAATTGCCGATCCGTCCATTGTTGAAGTTAGCGGCTCGGTCGACGAGATCGACGTCCTGTTCCTGCAGGTAGGGGCGAGGGCAGCCGTCACATTGGAGGCCCTGGGGACCCAGACACTTCAGGGCGCCGTATCCTCAATAGCCAATTCCGGCACGTCGCAGCAGGGTGTAGTGACATATCCTGTGACAATCCGCGTGGAGACCTCCGCGGCCGATCAGCTTCCCGAGGGACTTAGCGCCACGGCCCAGGTCATAATCCGGGAACAGACCGAATCGGTGCTGATTCCGCTGCAAGCCCTCTACGGATCTGTGCAAGCCCCGACGGTTAGAGTCGTAAATGGCGAGAACGTCATCGAAAGGCAGGTTTCGCTCGGTATAAGCGACGACTTCTGGGTTGTGGTCGAGGATGGCCTCGCTGAGGGAGAGTTCATTAGCATGGAAGTGGTTGGCAGCAGCACAACACAGTTCGGAGGGGTCGGCGCGACATTCCGCGCTGTAGGCGGATTTGGAGGCGGTGCAAGAAGAGGCGGAGGACAGGGCGGTGGTCCACGATAACCTTAAGGCAAAAGGATGATCGAATTGCCAAGCAGCTAAAAACTCCTCACGTGTGCCAATGTCACCACTCCAGACCATAGGGACAGCCATCGCCTCACTAGAGGCCAACAAGCTCCGAGCCGGACTCGCGCTGCTGGGTATCGTCATCGGAGTGACTGCTGTAATTACGCTCATGTCGATTGGCCGCGGCGCCACTGAGCAGATCACGGGAATCATCCAGGGCCTGGGTACGAACCTCCTGTTCGTACAACCGAACGGAGACGACGCGCAACTTACGCTTGGCGACGCCAACTCTCTGGTCGACCCTGTCTATGCCCCGACAGTACTTGCCGCCGCGCCGGAAATCCGCAGCTTCGCAACACTTGCTGCTGGCCGCGAGAACACCTCGGCGCAGGTTGTCGGCGTGACTCCAGAATACCTCGGCGCCAGGAGTCTTGACCTCGCAAGCGGCATGTTTATCAAGTTTACCCACGTTGACAACCGGGACGAGGTCATCGTTCTGGGTTCCAACGTGGCGGAGCAGCTCTTCCGGAATCGCGACCCGGTTGGCGATTACGTCCGCGTAAACGGCCGAAGGTTCAGAGTGATCGGCCTTCTTGAAAGTCAGGGCGGCAGTGGATTCGGCACGTTCGACACCCAGGTGCTCATACCCATCACCACGGCGTACTACCGACTCAGCGGCGATCGCACGTCGACCGGTGATATCTCGGTCGATCTCATCAACGTTCAGGTCCGAGACGTCGATGAAATTGACCGGAGCATCGAGGAGACGAGCGGCGTGCTTCGCCTGCGCCACCGCATCACTGGAGAGGACGACTTCACGGTCATCAGTCAGCAGAGCACCATTGAAACCCTTGAAGAGACCACGAACACACTGGTCGTCTTCCTGGGCGTGATCGCAGGTATTTCCCTTGTCGTTGGCGGCATCGGGATTATGAACATCATGCTGGTATCGGTTACCGAACGCACTCGGGAGATCGGCATACGCAAGGCAATGGGCGCAAAGCGGCGCGATATCCTCTTCCAGTTCGTGGCAGAGGCGACCGTTCTGAGCATTGGGGGCGGCCTACTGGGGGCAGCCCTGGGGTATGCGATGACCAGCGCAGTCGATGGACGCACGCTGGGAGGCCAGACCTTCACGACCAGCTTCAGCTTAGACTTCGCCATCCTCGCATTGGCGGTGTCCGCAGGTATCGGGCTGTTCTTCGGCATATACCCCGCCGCCCGAGCGTCGGGACTCCACCCGATAGACGCCTTGAGATACGAATGACGCAAACACAGGAGCCTTCGGATTGCCGTCCCACTATCATCGTCACACGGAAAGTGCTGAAAGGGGTAGGTAGACATAACTTTCAGGCTTGAAACTCAATCAACTGACCCCCTCTCCCTCAGAGCCTGCCCCGGCGAAGGCCGGGGGAGAGGGCTGGAGCCTGCCCCGTACCACGATACGGGGGTGAGGGTGAAAAGTACGTATACATACCCCTTTCAGTACAGAAAGCGAGAAGCATGTGAAGCTATTGAAGACGCAGCTGAGCATGTTGGCAGGGTTGCTCACTATCCTGTTCATCCTTGCGTGCGCATCCTCTGATGAGGGAGACAGCGCCGCCGCCGCGCAGGTTGCGGACATGTCGCAGTTCCCAACTCCCACGGGCTCCCGTGCCCAGCTAGAGCCAACTGCGCAGCCGGAGACCGTTCAAGTACAGGCCAGCCAGGATGCTAATGGCGCCGACGAGGACGAGCCGATGAGCCAGGCTGAGCTCCAGCAGCTGCGGCAGCGACTGCAGAGCGGCGAGCTCAGTGAAGAGGAGGCCCAGCAGTCGGTCCAGCGTCTGCGGCAACAGTTCGGCGATGGACCCGGCCGATCTGGTGGCAGCCAGGTCTCAGGCTCCATCGAGAGCGTTGAAGAAAGCATATTCACAGTTGCGACAGAACTCGCCTCTGTCTCGGTGAGTGTGGGAGCAGACACCATCATCAGGGTGACGTCAGTCCTGGAACCTGCGGCGCTGACCGACGGCTCTCAGGTTATGGTTGTTAGTGAACGCTTGGAAGGCAGCACACTTGCACGGGCCATAACCATCATTCCCGAGGATCAGGCGAGGTTCCGCGGTGGGCAGGGCGGATTCGGAGGAGCACTGGGCGGACTCCGTGGCAATCAGGGTGGAGCCGGTGGACCTGCAGGGATCTTCGGCGCTGTCACGAGCGTGACCGACAGCGGATTTACACTAGAGACTCAGCAGGGGCCACTTCCGATCGTTATGAATGAAGAGTCCATTATCCTGGAGACTCGTCAGGGAGCCTTTGTCGACCTTGAAGTCGGAATGCAGGTCAGGGTCACCGGTCCAGCGGACGAAAACGGCAGTATAGACGCCCGGTCGGTTACCGTGACTCCACAGGGACTTGAGGGCCTTCGGGGACCTGGTTTCGGACAGTGAGATTGCCGCGCGTCTACTGCGCCGTGATTCCCCCATCTATCACAAGCTCGCTGCCTGTCATGTAGGACGACTCGTCGGAAGCGAGAAACAACACCCCGTTGGCCACGTCTTCAGACTTGCCCACGTACCCGAGGGGCACCCTGCCCAACCAGCTCTGCCGTCCCTCCTCGGTGTCTAGCGAGTCGCTCGTCATGTCCGTATAGATGATGCCCGGGTGGACCGAGTTGCACCGGATGTTCTCTTTCGCGTACTGGATCGCCGTTGACTTTGTCAGGATGCGCACCGCTCCCTTCGTTGAGCTGTACGCCGCCGATTGTGGACTCCCCTGAAGCCCTGCAACAGACGAGATGTTGATGATGGACCCGCCGCCCGCGTCGCGCATCGCCGGAATCGCTGCCCTGGTTCCAAGGAACACGCCCTTGGCGTTGATGTCCATGATCCGGTCCCAGTCTTCCTCTGTTGTGTCCTCGACGCTCGCGCGAATCAATATCCCAGCGTTGTTCACCAGGATGCCCAGCTTGCCGTAGCTGTCCACAGCGGTCCGCACTGCGTCGCTCCAGGCTGTTTCGCTGGTCACGTCCAGGTGTACGTATGTCGCGTTACCTCCGGCCTCGGCGATCTCGGCCTCGACCTGTTTGCCCAGATCGTCGAGGATGTCTCCTATCACCACCTTCGCCCCTTCCCTGGCGAACATTCTGGCCTCAGTGGCCCCCTGTCCGCGCGCGCCGCCGCTTATCAAAGCTACCTTGCCCTCGATCCTCATACGTCACCCCCAGTGTCATCGAGAATAGCTGCCGTCCGGTGGCGCAATTGTACGTCATATGTCGCTGTCCGGCCCCAGTTCACGACGCGACTCTCACCAGGCCGATAATCTTGCAACGCTGAGGCGCAAAGGCTTATCATTCAAGCTGGCGACGCGCGCCAATGCGACGGTCTTGTAGTTATGCGCGCAAACTATCGAATCCCAACTCAACAATACCTGCGGACGGAGAACTCTTCATGGTTGCAACAAGCGGAAGCTCTACGGCGATAGTCAACACACTCTCCCTGTCACACGGCGTGACAGCGCGAGAAGTCGAGCTGCCGGACTACGATAAGGACCGACTCGAAGACGTCGGATTCCTCACCGCCATGACCCTGGTGCTGCTCGGCAACTATGCCCAGACCGGACACTTCGGCGGGCCTCTGGCGTACACCCCGTACGCCGTTACGTCTCACCTGGTCGGCCCAGACCTCGGCGGACTCAGGTACGACTATCGTCGTCCGAAGCACCCTTACGCCGACCGCTTCATGCTGGCCGGAGGCCACAACGCCCCCGTCACCTACGCTCTCTGGATGATTTTGGGCGAGGCGCTTGCCCGCAAGCACGCACTCACCGGCGACGACAGATACGCCGCCGACCCTAACACCTCGATGCTCTCCATCGACGCACTCGGATTCCGCCGGGGCAGGGAAGCTCTGGACACGCTGCTACAAAACAACGACCTCGTCGATCACCCGCTGATGGCACAGGCTAAGATCCGTGGGATTCGCTCGCTCGCCGGACATTCGGAAACTACCGACTTGACCAACGACGTCAACGGCGGTCCGTCCGGCATCGGCATCGCTACCTCTGCCGGCAAGGCCGCCTTCTGGGACATCGTCGGCGCCCGCGACAGCCTCAAGATCATGGCTATCGAGGGCGAGTTCGCTATGACGTCCGGCCACTCGCAGGAGATGAAGACCGCCGCCGTCGCGCAGCAGGTCGGCAAGCGCCTTCGCATCCTGCTCTCCTACAATAACGCGGGCATCGACGACGAGCTGGTCGGCAGCGTCATCCGACCCGTGTACGACGCCTACCGCATCGAGGACCAGTGGGCCGCATACGGCTGGAACGTCATGACCCTCGACGACGGCAACGACTACGATCAGGTGGTCGCCGTCTTCAAGACGATGGAGGAGTGGGACCACGAGGACGATCGCCCCATGATCGTTGTCGGCAAGACCGTCAAGGGCTGGTGGCCTGCGGCGGTCGACGGCCAGATTCCAGGATATGGTGAGCAGGTCGTCAGCTACCACAGCCACCCCTACAACCTGGCCATGAACGGCGACTACTTCGTAGGCCTTGCCGAGACATTTGAGCGTCGCTTCGGAATAGAGTTCGAGGGCATCCGTGATGGCGCCGTCTCCGATGACCGCGACCGCCTCATCCAGTTCAAGAAGAACATAGACGTTGCCATGTCCGTCCTGGAAAAGAACGGCCTCGGCGACTGGATCGCCGACCGCCTGGTCGAACTCGGTGAAAGCGTTGACGACAGCCTGCCGCTCCGCATCGACCGCGCCACCGACCCGTTCAAGGATCCTCGGCTCGCTGTAAAGAATCTGCCTGTCGAACCACAGAACCTCACCGTCACTAACCCGAGCACTGGCGAGGAGAAGGGTCTGTCGATCAAGCTCTTCGAGGAGCCGGGCAATGTGCGCGGCACGCGCAGGGCCATTTCCGAGATCATCAAGTGGGCCAACTACGTTACCAACAACCGCTTTATCGTCGTAGCCGCCGACCTCGCTGAGTCAATTAACGTCGAGCACGGCGCGATCTGGGACACCTTCGACCCCGTTGCGAACCCCAGCGGAGGCAGGCTCAAGGCCGCCATCCAGGAGGCGGGCAACGCATCCACTGCCATTGGACTCGTCGGCCAGTCGGTCTCTCTCGACCCTGACGAGCACGTTGGCGTCTGGGCTCTGAGCGGCACCTACGGCGCGTTCACCCCGCTCATGTACCTCCCCTCACGCGTCTGGAGCCAGCAGAACCAGGACAGCCCGTTCAGGACCGGCGTGCTGCACATCCTCGCCGGCCACTCCGGCCCGGAGACCGCGGCCGACGCGCGCACCCACTTCGGCATCTTCTCCCCGCAGGTCTGGAAGCTCTTCCCACGCGGACAGGCGATAACGCTCAGCTTCTGGGACTACAACGACGTTGCTCCCAGCTACTTCGCCGCCGCCGAAATCGCGGCGCGCGAGAAAGAGGTCGGAGTTATCGTCCTGGAGGTCGCCAGGCCGGACTTCCCGGTCGCCGATCGCAGCACCTTCGCAGACATCGATCTCAGGGCTGCGGCCAAGGGCTTCTACCTGATTCGCGATTTCGATCCCGACAAGCCAAGGCACGGCAGCGTGGTGGTGCAGGGATCGTCTTCAACCGTCAACCTGGTCTCCGTCCTGCCGCGACTCGAAGAAGAGGGCGTAAACGTCCGAGTCATAGCCGCGATCAGCGACGAGTTGTTCACACGACAGTCTCAGGAGTACCAGGACTCGGTGCTGCCGGTGAGCGCCAAGTACGACATGATGATCGTCACGACCGGCACTCGCCGCATGTGGCCCGTACAGAACGTCGGTCCGCTAACTGACGAATACTCGCTGACCTCTGACTGGGACAACCAGTGGCTTACCGGCGGCTCCGAGTCTGACGTCATAGCCGAAGCCCATCTCGACGCCGACTCCATCTACGCCGGCATCAAGCGCTTCGCCAACGAGCGCGAAAGCCGCATGAGCCGCCAGAGGGATGCGCTTGCGGGGCTGGGGTAGGGCAGGATGGATACCACGAACATTCGAGTGAAGCAAACCGAAGCAACGGGTAATGCTTCAACTGAGGAATTGCGCCAGCGTCTTGATAACGCCAACAGACACTTTCGGCGCAAGGCAGCTGCCGTACTTGGCGATGAGGACGCTGTCCGGCTACTGGCAGAGTTGTACCAGTCATTCAACCTGGATATCGAAGAGTTCGACACATGCCAACAGGGCATCGCGCTCGCAAAGCTGACCGCGGCTAATTTCTGCGAGGTCGGCTCCAAGGTGATATACATCACCGAGGCTGGTCAGAGCTTCATCGAGGCGCTCCATAGGGAATGACAAGCCAAGCTGACGCATTCAGCAACCAGTCAGCAGCTAAGCGGAGTGACGTTGAGGAGAGGAGCGCAGGACTATCTCTCCGTATAGCTGTGCTCGGCCCCAATCTGGACGATATCGGTAACGAACGTAGGAACCCAGAAGCGTTATCAGATTCGGAACGCGCTTGAGAACGATGGTCACCAGCCATTCTTCCCGGAACGCGAGCTTGATACGAGTGATGCGTCTCAGTTGTGGCTGGAATTGGAGCGGCAGCTACTCGGCGACGAAAGTGTAGACCTTGTAATCATATTCCATACAGAAGATGGCTTTGGGGTTCTGGCAGAGATTGCCAACTTCGTCAGCGTACCTGAAATTCATGCGAAGGCTGCGATTCTGTTTCCCGCCAAATTCTACACGCCTAACCGAAGCTTACCTGCGAACACCGTTCAGGCTTATCACGATAAAATGCAGTACACGGATCAGGACATGGCAATATGCCGCATAGTTGACCAGTGTATTGATTGGGCATCCGAACGACGAAACGAATCCTGGCCTAGAATAGTCTCTCAAGGTTTCTGATGATTGTACCGTGCCAGACGCCCATTTTCCGATCCAGCCCTTCTGCTCGGTCAGTAAGGCGGCTCGGCCGGACCATCGTAGCCGCACATGCCAATTCTGGGTGAGTTAATCAAGGGAAGCGGGTCACCATAGTCGTCGATGTGGATATGTATCTCGGAATGACGCTTGCACATCGTCCCTTCGGTACCGTCTTCGAACATGCACCCCATACAGATGCCCACTGCGGGACTGTCACACTCCATGCACATGAAGTTGGGCATGTTGTTGCGCGACATCAGGGCGATCGAGTGTGAGGTCGTCGGCATACCGTCCCGGACGGCTACAGCTCTCACAATAGTCTCAGACGATGTGCCGAAGTCGTAGATGTGGACAAGCTCGACGCCGGGCTGAAGCGCTTGGTCGATCCTAGTCGTCATAGGGATTTCACTTATGTCTCCCCAGCTGCCCGTGGAAAACATGCTCAGGTGACCGCAGCATTCCAGCCAGATGCGTCGCAGGTATCGGTCGAGGTCTTGCAAGGTGGCGAGACCCTGCATCTCGAGATCAAGCCAAAAATCACGGCGCCAGTAATTCGTCACGCGCAGGTGAGTCATCCCGACCTTCGCACCCGGCTTCCGGTCCGATGCCGCGACGATTTCCTTTCGTCGTCGGCAGGCCGGAAGATGCCCCAGCATACCTCCCGTCACGAACTCCTTGCCGCAGTACGCGCATTTGCCTCTTGGCTGCTTTCTTCGAGTCATTCCGTCTCACCTCGGGTCATTCACCCTGTCTCAACGGCAAACGCTCAAAATGTCGACCTGTGTTCACCATTGTACCTGCAAGGGGAGCAACATCGTTTCATGCTGATAAGACCGCATTGCGGGACGGTGCTACCCCGGCCTTACGGCCACCACTATAGTGGTGGCGCCTTGCGAATGCTCCGCGTCTTCGGTGTACTCATGTGAGCCGAGGATGTGTTCGCCTTCGCCTTCTTCATCCGGGTCAGGCATGTGGGCCATGTGAGCGCCGTCCTCCTCAACGACCGCCGCGCGCTTGATCTCCAAGCCTGGAAGCTCGGCCACAACTTCCTCCGGCGTAGTCAATGAGGCCAGGTCCTCATCGCTCCAGCCCGATGGGGGCGACGACTTGTCATGGCTTACGAATAGGAACCTGCCTCCCGGAGCAAGGGCTTCAGCGGCGTTGAAGAGCATCCGCGCCCGCTGCTCCGGCCATAGCTGTATGTAGAACGACATGATCAGGTCGTACCGACCCTCGGGCCGATAGGTGGTCACGTCTGAGACCACGAACTCCACCTCGACTCCGCTGTCAGCAGCCCGCATCCTCGCCTTCTCAATGGCAACTTCAGAGAAGTCCACTGCCGTCGTCTGCCAGCCCCGCATGGCCAGCCATACAGCGTTTCCGCCCGATCCGCATCCCAGATCGAGTGCGCGCCCTGGCGGAAGACCTCCAGCGTGATCGGCCAAAGTATCATCGTAATCGGCGAAAGTGTGGTCCATGGTCGCCCAGGTCTCGTTCCAGAACTCTATGGTATCCGTTCTCATTTACTGCCTCCTGAAGTGCAACTGATGCACTGGTCCTTTATATCATGAACAGAACGAATGTGCCCATAGTCTCACCCCAACCGCCTGATCCGCGGTAGTGCCACCGCCGTGATCAGGCTTCCCACCACCAGCACCGACCCGCTGGCAAACAGCGCCAGCGGCGCACCGACCGCTCCGGCAAGTCCTCCCAGTCCCAGGTGGCCAACGGGTGCGACCCCTATGCTGAGAGTCCACGCTCCCATTGCACGGCCTCGCTGCTCGTCCGGCACGTTCTCCTGCATCAGCGTCATGTACAGCGTGTCCACAGCCATCGCGCAGCCTGTGGCCAACGTCAGCATCAATACGTAGTGCACGATGTTCGTCGAGATCAGCAACGCCATCAGGCTGGCGCCGAAAGCCACCATCATCCCGAACATCAGCAGGCCCTTCCGGCGGTAGTTGCCCATCGACGACAGCGCCAGCACACCTACGATGCCTCCGATCTGCCTGATGGCCGTCATCACACCCAACCCGATTGGTCCCAGGCCCAGGACGTCCTTGGCGATCACGGGAAGCAGGCTCATGTGAGTGAACCCGAATATCTCGGTCAGCGCGGCCAGTCCCATCAGTGTCACGAGGATGCGGTTGGTGCGCATGATCCCGACGTAGTCGGCGAGATTGCGTGTTACAGACGCTCGCTGTGCAACCGGGACATCACGCCGCGTTCTCACTGGAAGGAGGAACACCACGGAGGCCAGGTACATCGCACCGACGACTATGAACTGGCCGCCTGCTCCGTACTCGGAGATAATCACGCCCGATAGAAGCGATCCCAGCACCGTGCCGACCTGCATACTGACCGAGTTCAGGGACATCCCGTTCAGCGCTAGTCGGGGCCCCACGATATCGTAGGTGAGGGACTGTCTTGTCGTCATCTGGAAAGCGGTCACGCAACCGCCGGCTGTAATGAGAGCGAGGATGTGCCACAGGTGCGCGATGTCTGTAATCAGCACGGCGCCTATGATGAGCGACACAACCACTCCGCCCAGAGTGACCGTGATGAGCAGGGTGCGGCGCTCCACGCGATCGGCGACCGCGCCGGATACCAGCCCTAGCACGAAGAATGGCAGCATAGTCAGCGCCGACGATAGGCCGACCATGAACGCGGAGTCCGTGATCTCGAATACCAGCCAGCCCGTTACGACCCAGATCATCCCCATCGAGGCCGACTGAAGAAGGGTGGAAACCCACAGCAGTCGGAAATCGCGGAATGCGAACGAGGGAGCAAGCCTTGAGATGGTGTCAGGCATTGAGGTTCCTATTAGAGTACGTCTGTTCTATAATGTGTGTACAGTCATTTTCCCCGGGGTACAAATCCCGCCCTCGGGGAAATTGACTCTCCTGTAACCAAGCTTTACCATTCCAGCCTAAGTCGACATGCTACACCAGACGAAGCGAGGCCCACATGACACGCGAAGAGTTCGATGACATCAGGCCCAAGTTGATGGACATTCTCCACAACTCTCCTCCCTTGGTGCCGCGTGACCTGCTCGACAAGCTGATCAAGGACGGCGACCTCTCGGACTCTCAAGCCAGAGACGCCATAGGGCGACTCATTGACGATGGTGATCTGCGTTTCAGCAGGAGCCGCAAGTTCGAAGTCGCGGTTCCTCAACGTTAGTCCAGCCCTCCTATGCCCCTGTCTTGCCGTGATGACCGGTTTCACCTTAATGACCGGCCGCCAGACCAGCGGACCGAGGGTCAGCGCGACAGAGACCGGATTCTATATGCGTCCGCGTTTCGACGTCTCGGAGGCGTTACCCAAGTAGCTGCCGCCGGCGAGCATCATGTCTTTCGCAACAGGCTCACCCACACTTTGGAAGTTGCTCAGGTCGCGAGACGGCTTGCTGAATACACGATCAGAGATCAACCTGATGCAGCCGAGGCGTTGGGAGGAGTTGATCCAGACGTCGTCGAGGCTGCTGCGCTAGCTCATGACCTCGGCCACCCACCTTTTGGACATATCGCTGAGAAGCTACTTGATTCCCTGGTCAGGGGCTCCTGCAATTCTGACGGATTTGAGGGCAACCCGCAGTCATTTCGAATCGTCACTAAACTCTCACTGAGACACCAGGATTTCCCGGGTCTGAATCTGACCAGAGCTACATTGAACGCGATACTCAAGTACCCCTGGCTACGCCGGACAGACGGTGGGCTTCACGAACGGAAGTGGGGCGCTTACAGTTCTGAGGAGAGGGAATTCAATTGGGCGAGAGAGCTTAGCGACAGGGAGATCAGAAGGCCCGAAGCCGAATTGATGGATTGGGCCGACGATATCGCGTATTCGGTTCATGATCTGGATGACTTTTTACAGGGCAGGGCTGATCCCTTTAGATCGCCTTCTAGCCGATGCTGACGAAAGGAGCCGTTTCCTAGAAGGTGTACAGTCTCGATGGAAACGCCAAGGGCGACAGTCAGATCTGGATGCTTGGGATCAGTTGGCTGAGGCCTTTGATGCGATGGCGAATCGGATTTGGACCGCACATCGACACTTGGATCGACCATACACTGGCATACGCGAGCAAAGAGCAGATCTGAGATCTCTGACTGCATCTCTCATCAGAAGATATGTCACCGATGCCGTCACATTGCGTGAGTCAAGCTCGCTTACAGATAGAACTGTGGACATCACTCCCGAATACGAGATGGAGGTGAAGATTCTAAAGGAGTTGACTTGGGAGTATGTGATCAATTCCCCAGCGTTGGCCACTCAGCAATATGGACAAAGACGCCTGGTTGCAGAACTCTTCGAAATTCTAACCGATGCGGCGGCCTCAGACTCAGACTTCAGTATATTTCCGCCCCGGTTTTCAGAACATCTCGAAGAGACAGAAGCATCTGAACGCCACATCATTCGCACAGTGGCCGACTACATCTCCGGGATGACGGAACGCCAAGCTATCGAACTTCATCAGAGGCTGACCGGTGCGTCGCTCGGATCCGTGTTGGACCCATTCTCTCCCTGACTAAGTGAGAATCGGCGGCGCTTAGCCCGTCTCTTCCTCTAGGGCTACGTACTTGGACGGGCACTTCACGATGACGTTCTCACTCTTGAAGACGCCGTCCGGATGATAGCGGCCCTCCAGGATGATATCAGAGTGCTCGTTGAAGAATAGATCGGGCAGAACGCCCTGGTGAGCGGCAGAGAGATCCTGTGTGCCGTCAGTCAGATTGAACTCGGCAAGAGTGGAACCCTCGGCCCTGTGGAATGTGTCAGGCACCAGTTTTCCGCTCACACGCACCATTCGATCTTCAGGCGTGTAGCCGATGTCGATCATCTCACCCACAGTGTAGTAGTAGACCGTCGCAGCCTCGAAAGACTGGTAGGCGAAGTATCCCAGCGCGCCGACCAAGACGACGAAGGCTATCAGCAGCTTGATCGGGTGACTTTCTACCATGGTCGCTCCGCTCGGTCTCCGTATTACTGTTCGCTGGTTCGCCTGTCGCGTTCTGCCAAGACTCGCTTGAGATCCTGGATCTCGTTCCGCAGTTCGCGCTGTCGACGCGACACGTAGAAAACATACGCGAAGAATGCCGCCCACGTAATGATATACACCGCAAATAGGAAGGGTAGATTGGCCTCCGGGCCTCCGCCTTCCTGGGCCGGCACAGCGCCTTGCGTGACAGCCTGTAGTGGACCTTCGTAAGCTCCGGCGACGCCAATCGCGGACAGGGCCACGATGCTCATGGCAATGACCGCGCCGAGCGTTGTGAGTCGCGGGCGGATGCTGCTATGCAATTCTCTGGTGAAGCTCATCTAGGTCTGATTCCGATCGTCTCAGCGAGTATCGCTCCATGAGCATGTACACGTAGATTATAGTGAAGGTCACTAGGGAAACGAGGAACGTCAGTGCCATCTGCTCGTTGAGGTCGAACGGGACGTTTCTTTCGGGGTGTGCCGAGCGCCACCAGTCGGTGGCCTTGTAGATGATCGGCGCATCAATGGCTCCGATCAATGCAATGACCGACGCGAAGCGCCTCCCCTGGGTTCCCGCAGGACCGTATGCCCGCACCATGAGGTAACCGGCATAGATGAACCACAGCACCAGTGTGGTAGTCAGTTTGGCGTCCCAGGTCCACCAGACTCCCCAGACCGGCTTGCCCCATACCGCGCCGGTGATCAGTATCAGGCTGGCGAAAATGATTCCGAGCTCTGCGGTCGAGTACGCGAGGTCGTCCCACTTTTGTTTGCCGGTGTACAGGTGCAGGATACTTGCCACTGCCACGACGATGATCGACACCATACCAATCCAGCCGAGCGGCACGTGGAAGTAGAAAATGCGCTGCGAGACGCCGAGGTTCTGCTCAGTGGGAACCCACATATACACCATGTACAGGGTGAGGGCCATCAACAGCGCACTGGCAACCAGCAGGACGTCTCCAACTGTTCTGCGAACGCGGCCTGTAGCTGGAATGGAGACTGTAGCCGATTGCGCCATCGTATGTGCAATATATCACAAATACCGCCGTCCGTAGTAGGAGACTTGGGCCGAGGGATATGTCACACACATGTAACAACTACTTAACATGGCCTTAACATCTCCGATGTACACTACTACGTGAAGTACTTCACAAATTAGGCAATGTTGCACGGAAATCGAGTTCGCGAGGCCCACTGAAGGCTTTTCGGAACCGCGTACCGTGAACGGGGAGGCAGAGGATGAACGTAAGCGAGCTAATGCAACCCACAACCATCTCAGTTGAATTGGCGACCACGGTTACGGAAGCGGCGAGGCTGATGCGCGACACCGGCGCGGCATGTCTGGTGGTAACGAGCGACGGAAACGTGGAGGGCGTCATCAGCGAGAGCGACATGGTTGTCGGCTGCATGGCGGACGGCCACATCCCCTGGCAGTGCAGCGTCGAGCGCCATATGTCGGCCCAGTGCCAGATCATCTCTCCGGACACACACATCGGCGACGCATCTCTCATAATCATCGACGGCGAGTTCGAGTACCTGCCCGTTGTCGACGAGGGCAGACTGACCGGCTTACTGGAGTCTGAGAGCATCTTCGGCGCAATAGACAGCGAGATGGCTTACATTCCCGTTTAACCCTGCTCCTTCCCCTTAGCAAACGGCCCGCTGCATGGTCACATCAGCGGGCCGTTTCTTTTCCAGGGAGAGAAGTGCAAAACTCCGGACTCCCACCCGTCATTCCCGCGAACGCGGGAACCCACGAAGTGGCTCGCCGCTCGGCAATCCACAGGCCTGCAACCACCGTTCGCCATAGTGGACTCCCTCTTTCGCGGGAGTGACGAAACTACCGCTGACTGAGTTTTGCACCTTCTCTCTTCCAGGGTGAGCAGTTAGACGACAGGCGTGCCATCTGATACGTTTACCAGAACTCCGGGCAGAGGTGAGCAGATGGTCGCGACACATGTAAATAGTACCGATGTGAATGTCCCGTCGACGTCAGTGAGCGTATACGACGCCATATTCCGCAGGCGTATGTCCAAGGAATTCATGGACGAGCCCGTATCCGACGAGACGCTCAACAGGCTGTTCGACGCGGCGGTCTGGGCGCCCAACCACCGGCTCACCGAGCCGACTCGCTTCATCGTGCTCGAAAAGGGAAGCGCTGCGCGAGAGCGTGTGGCGGATCTTGCGGCTGAGGTCGCCTTCGAAAAGGTGGTCAACCCCAACCCTGACCAGAAGAAGCGGTCTGCCGAGGCGAGCAGGAGCCGTGTACTCGACGCGCCAGCCGCCGTATACGTGTACAGCGTTCCTGGCGACAACGACGAGGTCACCCGTGAGAACTACGCAACCGCGTGCTGTGCGGTCCAGAACATGGCACTGGCGGCCGTCGCCGAGGGATTGACTCTGGATTGGAGCACAGGTGGAGTGACTCAGCACGAGCGCCTGTCGGAGACTCTTGGAGCGGAATCGGACTGGGCCATGGTTGGCGCACTATTCATCGGTAAGGCCAAAGTGGTCCCGAACTCCAGGCGAAAGCCCACGTCCGAAGTGGTCTCGTGGCTTTCATGAGCCTCCGAGTGTCGAGGTAATAGCCTCTTCCAGTTCCGCAGAACTGACGAACCCTTCGTACTTGGCCCTGATTAAGCCTTCTGCGTCGATGACGAACGTCCAGGGTTCGGTCGGCAGACCCCACTCGGCGAGCGTGGGTGAGAGCTTCGCGACGGATATCCCACTTTCGCGGATCTCAGGCGGGTTGTCATAGACTTCGACGTGGATGAAGTTGATTCTCTCCGAGTGTGACGTCTTTAGCCGCTTGAGCGTCTCCAGCTGCGGACCGCATGTGGCGGTCTTGCAGTAGGCAGGCGTGGCAAAGCTGATCACTAGAGGTATCCCCTCGTCCAGAGCCTCCGCAATCGTCTTGGCATACAGATCGGGATCAGGATCAAGGTCGGTCGTCAGTTCGTCTAGGTCACCCACGTCGCGGGACGTCTTGTTCTGGCTGCGCGGCGCGGTTGTCCCGAGGGCGGGGGTGGCGCTCGTAGATTTTACCTGTACCCTTGTGCCGGCCTGAGACTCCGAGCCGTCCGGGAAGCTCAGCCTGAAGCCGAGTCCCCACTCTCCGGTCTCATCGAACGTCAGGTTGGCGATATATACGCCCCCCGCACCTTCAGGCCAGATCTGAAATGCCGCGGGAGCGATCTGACGTGGACCGTCAGGGCCTGAGTCTTCGAGCAAGAATGTCTCGACGTTCACCTCGGCATCTCTTAGTGGCCCTTTGCCCCGACGGATCAGACCAAAGACGACCCGGTTGGAGCCAACAGCTAGGTCAGTGGATGCCACCGCGACCGTAATCGGGTCCGGCAATCCTTGAGGAATCGGTGGTGGTGCGGGTTGAGAACTCGGTGAGACCGCTGTTGGTTCAGGCGAGACCGGTGCCGTCGAGACGGCAGGGCTATCTGAGCAGGCAATGCCGATCAGCAGCAGTACCAGGACGACAACGGTCAAGACCCGCAGTCGGAGTGACGTCACTTCCCGTCTAGTCTTCCAGTTGATCACTTAGGACGACCTATCCGAATGGACGCCGGTGGCTGAACTCGCCCTCTTCGCTGGTTATGAACTCCAGCAGGGCAGCCTGGCCGTTCTCGGTGGCGGCCTTGGCCCTCAGGATGGCGGGGCCGACGTCCGATGGGTCTTCGATCCGCTCGGCCCAACCACCCATCGCTGTTCCAAGGTCGGCGTAGCTACCGCCGAGGTCACGGGTGTTGTACAGCTCGTGCGAGCGCGCCATGGCGGACGTCTCGATCGCCATGGACGAGTTGTTCAGTACGATAGTCAGAATCGGTATGCCAGACCGCACGGCCGTCTCGAAGTCGAGACCCGTCATGCCGAACGCCGCGTCGCCCATGAAGTTGACTACGAACTTGTCCGGGTCCGCGAGCTTGGCCCCCATGTTCAGTCCGAGTCCTGTGCCCAGACCGTGCGACTTGCCCCAGCCCAGGTACGTGTGAGGTCCGCCTGCTTGGTAGAACGGCATGAGCTGATCCCTGGGGCTGCCGGAGTCGTGGGTGACGATCGCGTGGTCGGAATCGACATTCCGCATGAACTCCCGCATTACCCGGTATGGATTGACGGGCGCCTCGTCAGAGTTCAGCTTGTGCGCCCACTGGTCGAGCCACGCCTGACGCACCGAGGCGATCTCCTCGGCTGTCTCGCCGTCTCTGGACTTGCCGCCAAGCCGGTCTCTGCACGCCTCGATCATCTGTCGGATGATGAGCTTAGCGTCACCGAGCAGCGGGAACTCGACGTCGTAGTTCTTGCCGATGTCGATAGGGTCATTCGTCGCTTGGATGAAGGTCTTGTCACTGGGGATGTTTGTCGTCATGCCATGTCTGGTCAGGCTGGACCCGACCGCGAACACTACGTCTGCACGCCCCATGAAGCGGTAGGCTGCGCCGTTCATTACCCCGGAACTCGACCCCAGCGACAGCGGGTGCTTCTCAGGGAAGCCGCTCTTGCCTGCCATACTGGTCGTCACGGGAATCTGCAGCAGCTCGGCCAACTCGACAAGATCGTCCGATGCCTCGGCGTACATCACACCCTGTCCGGCGTAGATGATTGGGTTGGACGCCGAAAGCAGCGCCTCGGTGGCCTCGTCCACCGCTGCGACATTCGCACCGGCAGTCGCTACCTTGACCGGGCGATAGCTGTCCACGAGGCTGTCTGGCACGTCCTCGGCGCCGATGTCAGACGGAATCTCGACCATTACAGGGCCCGGCCGACCCATCTTGAGACGTGCGAATGCTCTGCGCATCGTCTCCACCACCAGATTCGACGCCTTCAGTCGCTCAACGTGCTTGGTGACGGACTCGTAGCTCCTGACCGAGCTGAAGTTAGGATAGACTCCGTCCCGGTCCCCCGGATATCCAAGTGGAAGCAGCAGCATCGGCACGGCATCGGAGAACGCTGTAGCGACGCCGGCGTAGGCATTCTCAGCGCCGGGCCCGTACTGCATCGCGAAGACGCCCGCAGGACGGCCATTGGTGACCCTGCTGTATCCATCCGCGATGCCGACGCCCACGCGCTCCTGCCGGCAGATGATCGGCCGGATGCCGACGTCCGCTGCCGACTCGATCACGTGCGTAGTAGGGAAGGCGCTCAGGTATTCGATACCTTCCTTCTTCAGAATATGGGCGATGGCGTCTAGGGTCTGCATAGGAAGGCTCCGAATGCTTAGGAACTAAAGAGTTGTTGATTTCTCTAAGGTATATTGCTACGAAGGACCCGCAGGCGCTCTCCCGAACAGCGCCTCTCGCAAGCCGTCAAGCAAACCCTCAAGTCTCGCCTGCCCAAGTTCGAGCGTGGCGACCCTATGGTCGAGCGTAACTACCTTGGCATCTAGCGCCGCAATTTTGGCGTCCAGTCTCTGCTCCGACTCGCGTATGCTCGTATCCGTCTGCTCGAATCGGCGCTCGTTCCGGGCCTCCATCTGCTCGAATCGCCTGTTGATGCGGGCCTCCATCTGCTCGAATCGCCTATCGATGCGGATGAAAAGTGTGACCATCAAACCCGCAAGGGCAACTCCGACGCTGATAATTGCAACTCCGACGCTGATAATTGCGATCATCTCTGGTGTCATTGGCACTACTTTTCCACTTGCCTCTTCTTCCGCAGTCCCGCAAGAACTTCGTTCAGGCTGCCTGACCTGAACCCCTCAAGGTCCAACGTCACGTAAGAATATCCGATCGACCGGAAGAACTCCGTCACCTTTGCCCGAGTCGATTCCTCAGTCAGCGTCAGGAAGTCTGCGGGTTCGACCTCGATCCTGGCGATTGTGTCGTGGTGCCTGACTCGAAGTTGGCGAATCCCGAGGTCGTGCAGGAATTCTTCAGCCTGTGCGATGCGAGTCAGCGCCTCAACCGTGACAGGAGTCCCGTACGGTATCCGAGACGACAAGCACGCCTGCGCCGGCTTGTCCCACGTAGACAGGTCCATGCCGTGAGACAGAGTGCGTATCTCCGCCTTGGACAGATCTGCCTCGACCATCGGACTGCGGACGCCGTACTGCTTGGCGGCGTTTAGGCCCGGTCTGAAGTCACCCAGGTCGTCCGTGTTTGTGCCGTTGGTGATGTGCTCGTAACCCTCTTCCTCAGCGTAAGCCGACAGATAGGTGTAAAGCTCGTCCTTGCAGAAGAAGCAACGGTTGGGATTGTTCGCGGCGTAGTCGTCCCGCTCCACTTCGTGGGTCTCGATAACGCGGTGGTTGAGTCCGAGCCGCTCGGCAAGCTCGACAGCCTCGCGAAGCTCCGATGGCGCGAGGCTGGGTGACTTTGCCGTCACTGCCAGCGCCTTGGCGCCCAGAACCTCGTTCGCCGCCGCGGCCAGAAACGCGCTGTCCACCCCGCCAGAGTAGGCGACGATAACGGTGTCCATCTCGCGAAGGATCCCACGCAACGCATCCATCTTCTTGGCGGCTGTCTGCCTGTCTACTATTTGGACTTCTGTCTGGGTTGCCATCGGCAATTCTCCGATAGGTTGCACGGCTAAGTCGATACATCCTCGAGCGACTCCAGCTTGCTCAGTAGTCGCTTTACGCTGTCTATGTTTCCCACAACTGTCGCGTCGTCCATCCATCCCTCATAGAAGTTGATATGAAGACTGCTTGCCACGCCGAATAGCTCTCGAATTTCAAGGTCTTGGCCCTCGTCCGCAATCCGGCGGGTAGCGGCGAAAAGGTGCCTGTGGCTGTCGTGCTCCCATCCACGCTGCCCTGCGATGCACTTGACGGCTCGAACTGCAGCGCCCCACGCTTTCTCCGATGCTTGGAGATAGTCGCCACGTTCCAACTCTTCGTCAGCCTGCTGAATGAATTGGTGGCTTACTGCCCTATGTTCCTCAGCGAGGGTCATCAAGCACTCTTCTTTATGTCGATGCTCTTCCGATGTTTCGAGATAGCCTGCGAGTCCGTTGCAGTGACTGGCGCCTCTGGCGCCAGTTGCGGTGACCGACTCTAGCAATTCGGCAGCATGTTCGAGTGTGAAACCTACCACATCGCCCTCAGCATTGAGATTCTCTGCGATGTCGGCACCCTCATCCGCGGGCCGACCGTTCCACAAGGATAGAATATCAGTTTCAGAGTCGTAGCATATGCTCAGATTCATGGCCATTCTAAGGCGCGACGCCTATGAGTACTAGAGGAACGGCGGGAACACCTCGTCCTTGCCTCATGACATTGAGCAAGTCGCGCTCGAAGTATGGCACACCCGAGGACATTTCCCTCTCAAGCTCTTTCATGGGAAGGATTTCGATGCCGACGTCGATTACATCTGACACGAAGAAGGCCATGTGCTTAACGAACAGGTCGTGCGCCACGAACGCGTATTTCCCAAATTGCACCTCCACTGCTACCCGATCCTTAACGAAGTCTGTCTGGTTGTATGAATAAATGGGTTCCTGACCTGCTTCTTCGATGACAATTCTCTGCTGGTCCGTCGGCATGTTGACAATCGTCCGGACGATCTTTTCTTCAGACGTTACCCAGAACCCTTGTCTGCGCTGTTCCCAACCGCGGCCCTTGAAACCGGCGGCCATGGCCTTATTCATGTCAATTGGTGAGTAGAGCAGATTCCCGATCATGGTTTTTTCACGAGATACCTTTGTGCGGCATGCTTCTGCATCTACTGATGCAATGACTTCCAGAATCTCGTCCCATAGCTCTTTGCGGTGAACTAGTAGAAACTCCTCGCCATTCAGATGTGAATAGCGGGCAACGACCTTCATCAGTGGCCGCCTCTAGGCTTCGTCGGATCATAGACCGGCTTGCCCATTGGGCGGGTTCTCAGCGTCCCATTCCTCAACGCTCTCAATCGTTCGTTGGCTATGTCAACGTATTCCTGCACAATGTCACACCCATATCCAATTCGACCATGTTTCTCGGCCGCAATCACAGAAGACCCCACGCCCATGTATGGGTCCAGGACCGCATCACCGGATTCTGTCATAGACAACACCAATCGCTCTACAAGCTCTACAGGGAACTGGCACGGATGAATTGTCTTCTCGACATGGTTGCTCTTCACGTTCGGAAATTCCCACATGTCGCTGGGATTCTTGCCCAACGGATTACCGGACAGTTTGCCGATGTTCGGCCCCTTGAAGTGCCGTTTGTTCGGATACTTCGATGGAATCCTGATCGGGTCGAGGTTGAATGCGTAATCATCGGTCTTGGTGAACCAGTTAATCGTCTCATAGCGTCCTGACAGTCGCTTGCTGGAGTGCAGTCCATGTCCGAAGTGCCAGACGATTCGGTTTCGGAGCTTGAGACTATGCGATTTGAAGATTGGGTAGAGAGCAGTGTCGAGTGGAACGACTTCCCCGTCGATCACGTAATTGCCCACCTGCCAGCAGAGCGATCCTGTTGGGTGCAAGACACGCACACACTCCGCAATCACTCGCGATTGACTGTGTAAGTAGTCGTCCAGGGGGGATCGCTCCTCGTATGACTTGCCTAGGTTGTACGGTGGTGATGTAACGATGAGTTTCATTGAAGAGTCTGGAAGACCACGCATGAACTCAAGGTTGTCCTCACAGACGATTACAGACTCATAGACAGTCTGTCGAATGACGTCCTCGTAATCGTGCTCAGCCGGAAGATGCTCCAAGAGCGGCTGTTGGACATCTCGAATCTGTAGCTGATTGTTCGGCACCGACGACCCTACCCCTCCATCATCCTCTTGATTATCGCCTGCATCTCTCCGACGTAGTGCTGGTAGCTCCGATTCTGGTAGCCGAGTATTCGCTGCGACTCCTCTGTATCGTACCAGTCCATCCAGCCGGGCGTTTCGCGGTACGTGGCTAGTTCAACAGGCGCTCCCATGACCTCGTAGAAGTCCCTCACGTAGTCCCGACCGTGAAGCTGCCACGTCGGTCCTCCGCCGATATTGAATATCTTGCCTCCCGCCTCCGGGGCAGATGCAGAGGCGAACAGCGCGTCCGCCACGTCGTCGCGATGGACCATCTCGACACGCTGGTCCTCCATGAATGGCCAGGGGGTCGGCGGCTCCAGGAACGCTGGAACCGAAATGCCCGCGATTCTGAGCGACACCGTGTTGCTCAGGGACGACTCAAGTATCAGCTTCTCACCCTCGATCTTACTGTCGGCGTAGATATCTATGGCGCTCTGCGAGTGGCCAACGCGCACGGGCGGCTCGTCGGCGCTGGTATCTCCGTAGGTGCTGATAGACGATGTGAACACCAACCTGGCGTTGGGATTGACCTGCTCCATCGCGTCGATAATGTTCTGTGTGCCGCCGACGTTTACCCTGAACGTCAACTCGCGGTCTCGCTCGCTATTGGGCGGAAGTATTGCTGCCAGGTGAAGCACGGCATCCGCGCCGTCCACGGCTGCTCGTACTCCGTCGCCGTCGGTGATGTCGCCCTTGACGATGTCGATGCCGTCTCGACCTTCGAGTCCTGAGAAGTCCATCATCGGAAGGTCGAACACGCGGACTGCGCGACCGGCTTCGGCGAACATCTCCACTAGCTGTCGCCCGACACTGCCCGCGCCCCCGGTGATCAGTACCGGATCGGTCACGTGAGTGTCGTCCCCTTCATTCCGGCCTGCTCAATGACATCCTGTGCGCTGCCGATAAGTTTCGTAAGCGCGGGACCGAACGCGTCCCAGTCCCCACCGTTCTTGAGGTTGAGAGCTGCGTCTGCGTCGCGCATAGCAGTGCGCGTCGGCGGTACAGAGGGCATTGTCTGGAAGAAGAAAGTCCCGCTGACCTCGCCGAACTTGTCGACTATCTCGGCGACTGAGGTCTCCCAGTCCGAGTTCTGGTCACCGAGGCCGTCGGCTATCTGCTGGCATGTCGAGATGCTCTGCTCGATCATCTGCTGTCCAGAGGGTGGCATTGTCTCGTTATCCTCCGTGCTCTAGTAAATTGCATTACTCCAGACTTGGAGAGGTGAAGGGTGGCTCTCACTCCTCACTCCTATCTCTTATCTCTTAGAAATAGGGGCGGGTACAGGACCCGCCCCTATAGTTCACACTGTATTACGACTGGCGGGAGGCCCCCAACAGACGCTATCGCCTAGTCGTCATCGTCGTCGGCTGGTACCAGCTCCTCAAGCTCGGCTCCCACGTGGTAGCCGTTTGTGGCATCCTCGTAGTGGTGCTTGATGGCATCGATATCGACCTCGTCCTTGCGGTCGAAGCCCTTGCCATCGTGCCGGTCGTACGGGAACGGCATGAAGCGCTCGAACTTCTCCATGTACCGCGGGCGGCTGGCCCTGCGGTCGTATGGGAACCTGTGCATCTCTTCGGGCTGCGGCTCAACGTCTACCAGCTCGTAGTCACGGCTGCCGAGTCCGATGGCGTGGCCGGTGTTGATGCTCGCGACCTCACTCTGGGAGTGGAACGTCGCTGCGGCGGCCTCGAACTTGCGGTCGCCGGGGTGGTGGGCTTCCATCATCTCGGCGGCGGAGCCTGGCATACCCGGTGAGCGTCTGGCCGCATCCACACACGCCATGTCTATAGCCACGGCGTCTGTCGAAGCGAACACGCCCAGATGCGGCACTATCGGCACGTCAGAGTGGTTGCCGCAGTCACAGCGAGGCGCGACGTCTATCGCCATGTTGATGTAGCCGACCTTGCCGTTCAGCACCTTCTCGACGCCGAGACAGGCGTCGGCGATGGCGATGTCCACAGCATCGAAGTTGACCGGCGGAATCTCCAGGATTCCCTTGCTGCCCATCACGCCGAAGCAGCCGAGACAGGTTGCGCACTTCTCGCGCTCCCACTCGAGCTCGTCGTTCTCGTTGATATTCCAAAGGTTGAATGGGCAGCAGTCTTCGAGGAGTTCCCAGTCGGGAGTGTTGGCCTTGCCCTTGAACGCCTCCGGGTGGAAGACTGCGGCAGCGCCGAGTCCGTAGTTCGGGTGGCCGCCCATGTGGACGTTCAGCTTGCCGCGCTTGGACTGCGCGCCGATGCCCAGGTTCTTGAGAGCGCCGCCAATGACGCCCATGCCGTGACCCTTGAAGTGGGTGAGAGCGATCAGCACGTCGGACGCGGCGATTGCCTCAGCGACGTATGCCTCTTTCAGCAGGTATCCCTCGGGGATATCGACCCTGAAGTCGGCAGTGCCGAGCCAGCCGTCCGCGCAGACGAACGGGCAGCCGAGCGTGGCCGAGTTGAAGCCGTTCCGCTCAGCGGTCAACAGAATGTCGAGCTGGCTTGAGCGCGAGCCGTACGGCGCGTACGTCGACGTGGTGGTGTCACATACGAACGGCCTGCCTCCAAGCTCCTTGATCCTGTCCGCGAGAGCTCTCGGATAGACAGGGCGGAGATAGGCGGTGTTGTTCCATTCGCCGCAGTGAATCTTGATTGCCACTACGTCGTTGGGCTTGATCATCTTGTCGAGCCCGGCAGCATCGAAAACCGTGGTCATCTTCGCTACTAGGCTGGTCTCGGTGGACGTCGAGTGAGCGTCCATCCAATAGACTTTGGACTTGCTCATGTTTCCCTCCCTGGCGGGCTCCCGTAACCCAGCTTAATGCACATACACACAGTTATAGATATGACGGTGTCGGTGAGCGTAACATTGGGTTTGTAGCTTGTCAACGCGCCTGCGGGCGGAGACAGGGTCTTTCGATTATCCGAAGAATAGGCGGTCAATCAGTCAATCCCCCCTCTCCCTAAGGGAGAGGGCTGGGGTGAGGGTGAATGAAGTTGCTTCACTTGTGCCATGTCCAATAATCGAAGGACCCTGATGTCGGTGAGAACTGCAAGAGTCCACAACAGGCAGAATCGAAAGGCGCAGAATTCTCCACCGAGCCGTTCCAGCTTCGCCCCAGTGTCAAGATCGCGTTCGTTAGAGCGCCAGGAAACGTCAGGATCGAACTTCTGGAAAGGAGCTAGTCCGCCGCTATCGACTCCTCGGCGAACTCGGGCATTACCTCTTCAGCGAACATCTGGATGGACCGGAGCCACTTGTCCTGGTCCAGTCCGGCGGCGCCGAACTTCCCGAAGATACGGTTGATTCCCTTCGACCTCAGCGCCTCCAGTCGCTCGCAAACGACCTCGGGAGTCCCGACCAGCGGGCGTATCCCCTCCTGCCTCGCGCGCTCAGCAGCCAGGAGCCGGTCCTGGTCGCGATGTACCCAGTGCTTGTAGTTGTCGGGGATGTTGCCATCCTTGTCGGCCGGGTTGCCGATCCGGTAGAACTCCTCGTTGATTGCGGCTTCGAGTCCCGCCGTGTCGCTTTCGGCCTCTTCCATAGTCGGCGCGACATAGACGTTCGCGCTCACCGGTAGGTCGATGTGCTCATGCGAGTTGCCGTGATGCTCCATGCGCTCGTGCCACATCTCGACGATGCGGGGTGTCTGACCGAGTGACGTCGTCGGACCGCCGACCAGGATGGGCACTCCAATCTGGGCAGCGTAATCCACGCTCTCAGGGCTGGTGCTCACCGCGATGTATATGGGAGGGCCAGGCTTCTGGATGGGCTTGGGTATCACCCAGACGTCTTCGATGTCGATGAACTCACCCTTGTAGGTGAGGCTACCCTCCTCCCAGCACTTCTTGACGACGTCCAGGTACTCCTTGAACAGATCCCTCGACTTGGTGATGTCCACACCCATGCCGTGGAACTCCCGGGCCTGGTAGCCGGCGCCCACGCCCAGGTTGAACCTGCCGCCAGAGACGATGTCGATCATCGCGGCCTCCTCGGCGACCTGAACAGGATTATGGAAGGGCAGTATGACGATCGAGGTGCCGATCCGTGCCTGCGTCGTCCTCGCCGCCACCGCGCCCATGAAAGAGAAGATGCCCGACAGAATGCCGTGCCTCGAGAAGTGGTGCTCCCCAAGCCAGATGTCCTGGATGCCGAGCTTGTCCGCGAACTCCACCTGCTCCAGCGCATTAGTAAGCGTGTCCTGGTCGGACACGGTCTCATGCCACCTGATTACGTCGAACATACCGAATCTCATGACTGGCTCCTTGTAATAACTCATACCAATTCGTCATCAATGCGCCGCAATCTTCTAAATGCCCCTGAAAGAGAAACAGCTCCCGCCGTCATTGGCATGAAAATCCCCTCTCCCTCAGGGAGAGGGCTAGGGTGAGGGTGAACCCATTTTCATTGCTCGCTGTGGGGGTTGCAACCCGCATGGTCATTCCCGCACTCCCACCGTCATTCCCGCGAAAGCGGGAATCCATTGGGGACAGCCAACGAAAACATGGCGGCATCACGTAACACAGGCATTAGGCCACCCTGTCCTCAACAATCAGCGTGCGCCCAACGGCATGAAGGGCATTCTCTACCTGGCTGATGTGCGAGCGATGGTCTGGGTTGACGAGTCTACGGATCGCACCCTCGCTCAGCCCCATCTGGGCAGCAAGGGCGACGTTGGTGATTCCCTGTTTGCGCATAGCGGAGTAGAGGGCCAATTTCGCGGCAACGATGGGCGGTACCGCGACCAGCACCTGACCCGGTGCGACGCCACTGGGCACAGGGATTTCCTGGCGGCTCTTTACGTACATTCCAAGAGCAACGGCCAGTCCGTCCTGGGCCATCATCAGCGCCTCTTCCCGCGTATTGCCTCCGGTGATTGCCTCCGGCACATCAGGAAACGTGACCACGAAACCTTCGCCTTCTTCTTCATCTGGGGTCAGAATGCATGGGTATGCGTATCGCATTGGTCAGAGTTTCTCTCAATGCCGCAAGCATAGTACAGTTGTGTACGACTGCCAAGAAGAAGGGCAAAGGAGTGCCTGTCCCGCACTGTGGTAGGCACTACCATATCGTCATTGGCACGAAAGCCCTCTCCCTCAGGGAGAGGGTTGGGGTGAGGGTGATTACTTACGCCTGTCAGCCGGCATCGGGTCTATAACTCACAGTGCAAATGCGCAAAGCGTGCAAGGAAGGGCCTTCAAATGTAACGGGACGAAGTACTCAAAATACTGGCTGAGCAGAAGCCGGAGCTTCAGAAGAGGTTCGGAGTAGCGTGGGTCATCCTCCTCAGTACGACGGCACAAGTGCAGGCCGCATCGAACCCGACACGCATCACAACATAGAAGGAGTGGCGAATGACAACCCTTCGCGAGCGACGGCAGCGAGAAATTGAACGAATCACTAATATGGCAAAGGCGTCGGCGGATCGCCTATTTGGTGGCGACCTCGCAAAGGGATTTCTATTCTGGGCCGCGGACGTCCATCTTGATCAAAGTGATAGCCCACCGTCGGAAGAGGACCTTCTCGAAAGCATTACAGATGGAAAGGACGACCTGGAGCTTGATGCATACTACATCGATGAATCATCGCTTACTGTGTACTTGTTCCAGTCCAAATATCGCTCAAACCCCGGAAATGTCAGGATGAACGATCTGGCCAGCTTCCTTGATGTTCCCAAGAAGTTGACCACACCTCAGATTCTTGCAGATATTTCAAATGAGGCCATTCTCGAACTAGCTCCCAGATTTAGGCGTCGTATACTTGACGGATACGAAATCCACCTCGTCTATCTAACAACTCTGAGAGCAACGAAGCCGCTGCAAAACAGGGTGAATGCCTGGGCGGATGAATCGCTCTCACTTTCGGTTGGAGGATCCCATTACGAAGTTCAGCATTCCGCGACGATGCTTGACGTCAGCAACCTTTTGCAGATCATCGAATCTGTTAGCGATCAACAGGAAATTGAGTTGACGCTATCGGTGCAGGCTGACGAGTATCATCAAACTTTGTCTGGAGACTTCAAGTGCCTCATAGCAACGCTCTCGCTTAGTGAACTTGCCGTTACCTTTGAGAAATTCAGATATGCTATGTTCAGACACAATCCACGCGGTCCGTTGGGTTCCGTTACCGTGAACAAGGAAATCAAAAGTACGTTGGCTGACCCGACCAGACGTGGGTGGTTTCAACTAGGGCCTGTTCACACTAATTGAGTTGAGGATGGTAGTATGGGTACATGGAACTCACACAAGGTCAATACGAACTGATTGAGCCTCACCTGCCTGTGCAGCGTGGCAACGTGAGGATTCCGAACC
>DAOUHG010000266.1:0-24579 GCA_034428835.1 Dehalococcoidia bacterium | reverse complement strand
ACAGCCAACCCTGACAGCCCCGTCATCCCTGTCGACGACTTCTCCTCGGCGTAGTGGAAAGGAAGAGTTCCCTGCGGCATAATGGGTACACCTCGTTGGTGATGGCTTTAGATTGGTACTCACCATCATCGCCAGCTTTGCAGCAGGCTCCAACGAGGTCTTCTGTTCTCTTTAGACGGTGGATTTGGGTACTCCAGTTCCAGCTTGGGCTGCGCTCCGTTTGCGCGGCCGTTGCGACTGCCGTTGGTGGATGCCTTGCCGGCCTTGCCCTCGTCCTCGTCCGGGAGGCTCAGGTCGCTGACACAGCTGATCGAGGCGACGGCGTCACCCTTGGCGGGCTTGAAGATCGTCACACCAGGGCAATCGCATTTCGACTACTGCATCCCTGCTACGCCCGCTGCCCGCTACCGTCATTCTCGCGAACGCGAGAATCCAGTGCCCGAAATCGCCAGTTTCGTTACCGATGTTCTCATTTTGTGGCCTCTGGCCTCCGGCTTTCGCCAGAGTGACGGGCCTGCACATTCTAAATGCGATTCCCTGATCGTTACACCCTCAGAGGCGGCCTACTAACCTGGGACAGGTTACGCTTGTGAGATGCGCCAGTGATCAGGACCGACTTCCTCGGTGGTCATTCCGTGCACTCTGCATACGGCGCGGAACCGCGCGAACTGGTGCGCCGATGTGTTGATGAGGTCGATGACCGGCGCCCTCACGGAGTCAGACGGCACGCTGTCTTTGATCACGCGCAAGAGCTCATCGAAGAACGACGGGGTGACAACAGCCATCTTGGCAAAGTCAATAGTGAGGTTCCCGCCACCGTTCCCATTCGCCAGCGTTGCACTAATGACCGGTTGAATCGAACGCGCCGTCTCTCGGGACGAGAGCGCCCTGCGCTTCGTCGCATCGTGGAGATTGAACACTGACATCATAGTGACCTATCGCCTGTTGGAACGTTGATGAACGCCAAGGTTCCGGGGAAGAGATTGGAAGGGTTTGTCCTAGTTGGCCCAGCACCACCGTCCGCATGGAGAAACCCTAAACCGGAGTTGATGTTTAACTCCCTGTCCGGTGGAAGGATATCGTTCACGATATGATGGAGGCCCATCCCTCGCAGACTATCCTGGGTACCACTGACATTCTCAAGGGTAGCGTAGTCAATCGCGTTCCAGTCAGTCAACGCGAGTCGAGCGTACTCAGGGTTCTTCTGGAGAGAAGCGCGTATGCCGACCCCGCCGTCTGCAACTGTACAGACGAACCGAGGAGGATCCCATTCATAGAATTGCACCAAACCGTATGCGCTTACCGAGGACTCTGCGTGCTCAACGGCGTTGTTCGCAAGTTCCGCGAACGCCACTGAGACGTCGGTATGGACATTGACCGAACTGAGATTGCGACTCTCCAAGTTCTCGACCACAGTATTTTCTAATTCTTCGACATCGGAAATCGAGCCTAATTGCGTGATCGGCAACTACAAGTTGCCACCGATCGAGATTGGGTGAAGCATCATAACCGACATGGACTCCAGCATCCTTCAAGGTGCTGAACAGACCGAGATCATTGAGATAAGTGGCTGTCAACGGTTGATCTGGAACCACCAGTTCACACGGAATTCCCCTCTCCGTCACCAGCAGCGGATAAATCGTGCACCACAGCACTCCTGCCGGACGGAAGAACTCACAACGGCTCAGGTCAATTCTGACCAAATCCCAGTCGAAGTCGTCTCGACGAGGATCATTCTTGATGATCTGGTGCCCTAAGAGGTCCTCCGTGTGCCCAAACTGACCCTGAGCAGTGATCTCCAGCGTAGCCATTGGCGCTGCCCTGTCGCCTATTCAAGTTCCAGCTTGGGCTGCGCTCCGTTTGCGCGGCCGTTGCGACTGCCGTTGGTGGATGCCTTGCCGGACTTTCCGCCCTCGTCCTCGTCCGGGATGCTCAGGTCGCTGACACAGCTGATCGAGGCGACGGCGTCGCCCTTGGCGGGCTTGAAGATCGTCACGCCCTGCGCTACGCGGTCAGTGTTCCTTATCTCGGAGAGATGTGTCCTCAGCATCTGTGCCTGCTCGGAGACGATGTACACTTCCTTGCTGTCGTCGATCACCCTGGCGTCGGCCACAGGGCCTGTCTTATCCGTGATCTTAAGGGTGCGTACCCCTTGACCGGCTCTTCCCTTCTTACGATATGAACTGAGCGGGGTAATCTTGCCAAACCCGAGCGTGCTGATGACCAGCAACTTGGCGGAGGGCGGCCCGACGTCCATCGAGACCACTCTGTCACGGTTGAGGAGTTTCATCCCCTTGACACCCATGCCTCCACGGTTGAGGAACAGCCGGACTTCCTCCTGCTTGAACCGCAGCGCCTTGCCGTTGCGGCTGACCAGAATAATGTTGTCATTCGGGCCGGCAGCCCGGACAGATACCAATTCATCGCTGGTTCCGAGGGTCATCATGTTATAGCCGGATGGCCGGACATTGGCGACCGTGCTCAGCGCGATGCGCTTGACCTTCCCGAGGGCCGTCGCCAGCACCAGGACGTGGTCTTCCGACTGGAACTCCTCGTTGGACATGCCGATGACTGCCGTTACATTCTCAGTGCTGCCCGCCGGTATGACGTTGACCAGCGGTACCCCCCGCGTGTTCCGGGATGTGTCTGCCCTTAGCTCGTAGGCTGTCAGTGAGTAGATCCTGCCCTTGTTGGTGAAGAACAGCAGCTTGTCGTGAGTGTCCACTACCAGCATGTGTTTGACGGCATCGTCATCTCGTGTGGTCATTCCACCCACGCCCTTGCCGCCTCGGTGCTGATTGCGGTACGTGCTGGCGGGAATTCGCTTGATGTATCCGCCCTGGCTCAGCGTGACGACGATCTGCTCGTGCGGTTCGAGCGCCTCGCGGGTCAGATCGGAATCTTCGTGACTTATGTCTGTCCGACGGTCGTCGCCGTGCTTCTTCTTGAGGGCGCGAAGCTCCTTCTTGACCTCGTTGAGCATCTTGGGTTCCGACGCCAGTAGCTCTTCCATTCCTCGGATCGCGACCTGTAACTCGTTGTACTCGTTTTCCAGCTGCTGGCGCTCGAGTGCTGCCAGCCTGCGGAGCTGCATGTCCAGAATCGCCTGGGACTGGTCGTCGTCGAGACCGAACCGGACGATAAGCTGCTGCTTGGCAGCCTGCGCGCTCTCCGCGTTGCGGATAAGCGCGATCACTTCGTCCAGGTTGCTGATGGCGATTCGGAGTCCGGCCAGGATGTGAGCGCGCTGCCGCGCCTTGGCCAGCTCGAATTCGGTCCTGCGCCGGATCACCTCACGCCTGAACTCCAGGAATTCCTGGAGCGCCTGTCTCAGCGTGAATACCCTCGGCATACCCTCCACGAGGGCCAGCATGTTCGCTGAGAACGAGCTCTGCATCGCCGTGAACTTGTACAGGTTGTTGAGCACGACCATCGGCTGCACTCCGGCCCGGAGCTCGAATACGACGCGCATTCCCTCGCGGTCCGACTCGTCGCGGAGGTCGGAAATACCCTCGATCTTGCGACTCTTGACCAGTCCGGCGACCTTCTCGACCAGCGCGGCCTTGTTGACCTGGTATGGAAGCTCGTTGACGATGATCTGCATCCGGTTGGCGCGGCTCATCGGCTCGATCTCGGCCTTCGCCCGTACTATGATCTGGCCTCGACCCGTGGCGTACGCTTCACGTATGCCGGTCGACCCCATTATCGTGCCGCCGGTCGGGAAGTCCGGCCCCTTCACGAACTCCATGAGGTCTTCGACAGAGGCGTTTGGATGGTCCGCCAGGTGAATCAGCGCGTCGCAGACCTCTGTGGGATTGTGGGGCGGTATGTTGGTCGCCATACCGACAGCGATGCCGGAAGCGCCGTTGACGAGCAGATTCGGAAGCCTCGCCGGGAGGACTACGGGTTCGCGGAGAGTGCCGTCGAAGTTTTCTGCGAAATCAACGGTGTCCTGGTCGATATTGGCCAGCATCTCCTCCGCGACGGTCGTCATCCGCGCCTCTGTGTACCGCATCGCGGCGGGCGGATCGTTGTCCACGGAGCCGAAGTTGCCCTGGCCGTCCACCAGCGGCGCGCGGAGCGTGAACGGCTGGGCCATGCGCACCAGCGCGTCATAGACCGCCGCCTCACCGTGCGGGTGCCACTTTCCCAGCACCTCTCCCACGAGACGCGCGCACTTCTTGTGACCCGAGTTCGGTCTCATGCCCAGGTCCTGCATCGCGTACAGGATGCGCCGCTGGACAGGCTTCAGCCCGTCGCGGATGTCCGGCAGAGCCCTGGAGACGATAACGCTCATGGCATAGTCGAGGTACGAGCTTCGCATCTCGTCCACGATCTGCGTCGGCTTGATGTATCCGAATGGGGTCTTGGTTACCATGAAGAGCTCCTAGTAAGTGCGTTGTCTCGGCGTCTCACATAGCACGGGCCGGGTTGTGTCTGATACACGGTCGGCTCAGAAGGCGATTGGCCGGACCCCGTATCGGAGTACGGGGCAGGCTGCTTGGGGCGCCTACTGAGTTTCGGGCCACGATGAGGGCTGTAAATCCGCAGAGGACTCATCCGATGCCGAAGTTAAGGCATCGCAAGGCTCCAGGATACGACCAGGAGCGGGTGATTTGAGAGGGTGTTGTAAAGGGGACTTTTGAAATACATCCAACTATGGATATTATACCATTTTTAAGCGTTTTCTTGACGCTGTACAAACGTAAATCCAGCGGATTTACGCCGGATCAGCTACGTTGACCAGCGAGACGCTCCGCCGCTCGCTCGACCAGCGACTGAAACAGCCGGTCGAAATGCGGCGGTACTTCCATCCGACGCTCTGGATGAAACTGAACGGCTATCACCCACCGGTGCCGAGGGCTTTCGAGCGCCTCGATCAGCCCGTCTTCGAGCGAGTACGCCGACGCGAGCAGATGCGGAGACTTCTGTGCCTCCCTGACACCCTGATGATGAAGGCTGTTGACCCGTACGAACCCGCCCGAGCCGACCACTGCCGCCAACTTGCTGCCGGGAGAAATGTAGATGTGGTGGTACGACGCCTCCCACTCATCGTCACCCAGGTAGGTCCCAGAGTGCCCGTCCAGGTGCTGAATCAGGCTGCCGCCCATCGCCACATTGAGAAGCTGCATCCCACGGCAGACCCCGTATATCGGCAGATCGTCGTCGAGAGCCGCGCGCGTAATGGAGAGCTCCAGCTCGTCCCTCGCTTCGTCAAAGGGCATGTAGTCGATATCGCCGGAGGGCCGTTCACCGTAGCGGCCCGGTTCGATGTTCCCACCACCTGTCAATACGAGGGCGCCCGCGCGGTGGATGACCTCAGAGGACGTGACGCCGCTGTCGGGTGTCAGCACCCACGGCTCGCCGCCGGAGCGTTCGACGGCGTCCACGTAGCGCTCCAACCCGTCATTCCCTCGCCCGCGGGAATCGACCTCGCCCCCGGTTATCGCAACTATCGGCCTGTCAGCCCCATCAGCCATTGAAGTTTGGCGGGCGCTTTTCGCGGAACGCCAGCAGCGCCTCTCTGTGGGCCTCTGTGCCCATCGCGGTCCTGAAGATCACGCCCTCGTCCGCTTGCACTTTGTCCACGTCGTGCTCGAGGTAGTCCTGGTGGACAAGCTTTTTGACCTGCGCGAGCTGCCAGATCGGGTTGTCGGCTATCTCGGCTGCGAGCTCGATCGCCTTGTCCAGCATCTCGTCGTCCGGATAGACGTAGTTGACCAGCCCGACGTTCAGCGCCTCGTCCGCTGGGATCAGGTTGGCCCTGAGCATGTACTCCAGTGTGCGCCCGAGGCCGATCAGGTGCGGGGCGTAGTGCGTGGAGGCGAACTCCGGCGTAAGCCCGACCCGGACGAACCGGAATGACAGCCGGGCGCTCTCGGACGCTATGCGCATGTCGCATGGGAGAGTGCGCGTCAGTCCCTCTCCGATCGCGACTCCATTGATCGCCGCGATGATCGGCTTGGCCGCCTTGACCATCTCGTGCCAGGTGTCTTGCTGCCCGGGCACGACGTCATCGGAGCTCTCTCCGTCGCGTCTCGCTTCAAACCGCCCGATGTCTGCGCCGGAGCAGAATCCCCTGCCAGCGCCGGTCCACACTATGGCGCCTACGGAGTCGTCGGCGTTCCACTCCGCGATCTGCTGACGTATCTCGGAGTCCATCTGTGGGTTCATGGCATTGAGCCTGTCGGGTCGGTTCATGGTGATGAGGCCAACTCGCCCCCTCACCTCGCTCAGGATCATTTCGTAGGACATCTCGGGACTCCTCCGGCGATGTATGCTAGAAGCTGGTCGCAGTATCGACCGGAGTCTAATTCTACCCGATTCACATACCCGCTTGGGTAACATCGGATGTGAGGCCCATTGCAAGTAACTAAACTCTTCAGAGGGTACTATCGAGAGCCTTGCAAAGAATTAGGCTGACCGGGCACTATCGGACTCCCCGCAGGATGGAGGATATAAATGGCTAGAGGTTTCAGCGGTGGATACAGAGGGAGCGGTGGTCGCCGAAGTTCTGGCACTGGCGGTAGCCGCAACGGGAGCAGCGGGGCTGGTCGTAGGAGTTCCGGCTCTAGTAGCCGCGCTCGGTCCAAGGGACAGGTGAAGAACGGCAAAGCAGTTCAGTACGCGATCAAGGACCGCAGGGGCAATTCGACATACTACGGTACGACTAACAACCCCGGACGGCGTGCCAGCGAGCACAGTAAAACGGGCAAGCTCGGCAAGGGAGACCGATTAGTAGTCGAGACTACGGCTATACCTCGGAAGTCTGCTGAGAAGGTTGAGGCCGCTAAACTGGCGTCTCATCGTCGGCAGCACAGACACAATCCGAAACACAACACTACCAACGATGGGAAGTACCACCAACCTAGATTGGTATGAGGACCGAGAGTGGTTCTCTCAATCAGCGTACAGAAGGGTAGTAGGCTATAGGCACAGACTGGTTCCAGTTCGTCTCCAATCGACTGTCTGATTGAAACACACGTTGCATCTTGAAAGGGTCGGAGCACTAGCATGGTTATGAGTCGTCGAAATGTGCATGGTAAGGCGTGCAAGTTCTGGGATTGCCATAAGCGCGTCAGGCGTGGACATGTCTACTGCTATGACCACTACCAGGCGTTTCAGAACGGCGACGTTGACGAATGCCCAGGATGCGGACGGGCGAAGAGTTCGAGCTACAGTACATGCCTCGATTGCAGACCGGCTGAACCGGCGAAGTCCACCGGATCGAGGAAGACCTATCGAAGAGAGCACTCGGATGCGTGGGAGGCTAAGGACGCGGAAGCGAATGACTTCTACGTCTACGTCCTGAAGCTAGACGATGGCAGTTTCTATGCGGGTCAAACACGTGAGATTCGCGAAAGGCTGATGGAGCATCGCGATGGCACTACGAAGTCGACCGCGGGTAGGAATCCCAAGCTCGTTTGGTTCAGTACGGTTTCAACACGCGAGCAGGCAACCGGCCTTGAGGTACAACTCAAGAAACTTTGCGACCGGAACCCTCGGGAGATTCGGCGGTGGGTTCGCAGTTTTCAGGACCTTGTACAGGAACTGGATTTCAGTTAAGTGAGAGTAGCGGAGGAACAGTTTGGTTCGGCCCGTAGAAGTAAAGCCGCTGCCCGGATACAGAATCTGGATAGAGTACGACGATGGCAAATCCGGTGAGATTGACCTGTCCCATCTGGCAGGTAAAGGCGTATTCAAGGCTTGGGATGAGCCGGGCCACTTCGATAGGGTGCGCATAGACAAATACGGCGCGATAGCATGGGACGACGACATCGACATGTGTCGCTACGCGCTGTACATGGAGATCACCGGTAAGTCCTGGGAAGAGTTGCCCGACGAGACTGAAGTCGCAATCGGCGACGCCTGAACTCTGTCGCTTCTACGGCATCATCATCCGTATGCATATCCCCGACCACGAGCCGCCTCACTTTCATGCACTGTACAGTGGTCAGGAGGCACTCGTGGAAATTGACGGCTTTATCCATCATGCGAGGAAGACTTCCGCCTCGTGACAGAGTGGGCATCCCTACATAGAGACGAACTGGTGGCAAATTGGGATCGTGTCCGGCGCTCAGAACCGCTCGACAAAATCGCCCCACTGGAGTGACCCACATCCACCACATGAACTCAAGACTGCGTTGACCAAGGGTTCGGTGTGGGGAGTGGTGAGAAACCGAAAAGGGAGAGTGCGGCTATGACCGGCGTCCATCCCATTCGCGGGACAACGTGATCCGGGCACTCCGCACTTACGAGAGCATCCTATCATGAGTGTTGGAAATTTTCCAAGATATTTCTCCCGCCCACCGAGCAGGTCATATAGACACCATGAGCGTCAAAATGGGATGAAGTGCTGAACCAGTACATAGCCCCCGGCAACAGGACTTTGCGGTGACGGCTCCAAAATGAGCCTGACTAACCTGCTCCCACTGTGCGGTCCGCCCGTCGAACCGTGCATTCGAGCCTACCCTCCGAGGGGTCGTACTCCATCCGCCAGTTGTTGATGACGTTGCGCCCCAGGAGAGACGGCAGCACATCGTTGGAGTCATTCGGAGCGGCGATGAGGAGTCCCACCTGGTAGACCCTCACAAGGTCGCCATCCTGGAACGTCAAGACTGCAGGCTCCCGGAAGTACGTGGACTGTCCTCCGACACCTCTGGAGAGACGTGTGTTGCCGAGGTGGTCGAAGGGGATGCCTGCGTTTCGTGCATCCCTCGGGTGCAGACCAGGTGCTGTCCGCTCCGGTATCAAGCAGGAACTCTATACGCTGATTGAGTCGGAAGCGCGGGATTATCAGGCGGCTGTTGAGGTATGGACGTCCCAGCGAGTCGAAGTGGCCAACGATCATAGAATCAGCACTGGCGGGTCGGTATCGAGAAACTCCACCACGACGTCAGATCGGGGAATGCCCTTTTCGTCTATGACCTTGAAGACTTCGTCCTCCGTGTCTCCGACAGTAAGCAGGCCGTCCAACCCGACCGCAACCCACCGGTCGGGGTATTGTTCGATCAGTCCAGCGTGTTCCTCGCTCATGCGAATACCGAGTTGGCGAAACTCGGCCAGGTCGTCGATCAGGCTGCGAGCCCCTCCCATCTCCTCGATCATGGCGCAGGCCTGATCGATCAATTCGCTACTGGGACTCGTGGGTGGCAACATGTCAGTGTCCTCAGAATCTGGCCAGGTGGTCTCTATCCGAAAGTTTAGCACGAGGCAGTAGTCCGAGCCGTTTGAAAGTGAGTTCTATCTAACTAAATTGGCTCATTAAGGGAAAGGGGCCTGTTGTCTGATGTCTCAGCCCGCATTTCCTGACTCAGCGTGCCGTTGTACCATGCACTCGAAACCCATCAGCCATGTGCAGTCCAGGAGCTTGACCCATGCACATCACCGACCTGAAGGCCGTCTATCCGAACTACAAGCACGTCGCGCCGTCGTGGAGGACACACCTGTGGCAGATTGTGGTGCGTGTGGAGTCGGACACCGGCGAGGTCGGATTCGGCTACGGTGGTGGTGGCAAAGCGGCGGTCGAGATCGTCAACGGGCACATGCGCGACCTGCTTGTCGGGCGCAAGCTCGATGGCACAGACGACATCTTCAGCGCATGGGACGCGCTGTACTACGAGTCCATCCCTTACGGTCGCAAGGGCGTTGGAGTGATGGCCCTGAGCGGTATCGACCTTGCCCTGTGGGATCTGTTGGCCAAGTCGGAGGGTGTGCCCGTCCATGCCGTCATAGGGCCAAGAACAAAGGGGACGATTCGCGCCTACGCGACCGGTGGAGACCCGGAGTGGTATCGGGATATGGACTTTACCGCGCACAAGTTCCCGCACCGAGGGACCGGAGAGTCGACTGACTTCGAGACAGCTGAGCAAGCGGCCGCCCGCGCCCGCGAGATCATGGGGCCGGATGCGCGGCTCATGATCGATACCTACATGACGTGGGACTCCGATACAACGATCCGGATGGGCCAGAGCCTCGCGCCCTACGACATATTCTGGTTCGAGGACGTTCTGACGCCCGACGATCTTGACGGGCAGGCGGCGTTGAGGCCGCTGGTCAAGCCGACCCTGATCGCGGGCGGCGAGCATGAGTTCACTCACATAGGGTTCGACGCCGTTGCCAAAGCGGGCGCGATGGACCTGTGGCAGCCGGACATCACCTGGTGCGGCGGCATCACCGCCGGTCTGAGAATCCTGGACATTGCGAGGGAGCACGACATACCCGTAGCGCCCCATCGGGGCGGAGAGGTGTGGGGACTCCATCTGATAGCGTCGTCGGACTGCATGGACTTCGCCGAAGTGCTGCCTGGTCTTCGCGGCGCGCCCAGAGACGAGCTATGGCTCGGCGAACCGCTCCCCGAGAGGGGCTTCATGGAGCCGTCGGACAAGCCGGGTTTCGGCGTCACGCTGAACGAAGAGCTCCTCTAGCCGACACATACCACTGGGCGGTCTGGGATAGGACGCTCCAGACAGCTCGCTTGCGAGTAGTGGCTGGAGTGAGAGTGGACGGCCCGCCTTCGGAGTAGATGGCGTCTCCCGTGCGGCTAGCGGTCGGCGGTCAGCGGTGGTCTCGATGTGACTATTATCGTCGCGGCGGCCATATAGACGGCGATGGCGGCGATGAACGCGGGGTTATAGTTCCCGGACAGGTCGAACCATGCTCCGGCCAGCACCGGCCCAAAGCCGGTCCCGACTACGGCGATGGGGTTGCCGATACCTCGGATCGCGCCTATGTGCCTGCGCCCGAAGTAGCGCGCCCACAGGAATTCGCTGAGCGGGATCGTCCCGCCGAAGCCGAAGCCATAAAGGAAGAAGCCGAGGAAGAGAATCGCCCATTGTCCTGTCGCGCCCGCGACTATCATCAGCGCGACGCCGGCGGACGAGATCGAGTAAGCTGTCGCCGCCAGCAGCCTCGCGTCGAACCTCTGCAATCCGTAGCCCCAGAATACTTTGGAAGACAGGTTGCCCAGCCCGTTGACCGCGAGCGCGGCGGACGCGATGGCGCGAGAGAATCCGGCCTCGGTGGCGAACGGTATCGCGTGAATCAGTATCGCGCTCAAGGCGGCGAGGTTCAGCCCGAATCCCGCCGTCAGCAGCCAGAACCCGCTCGTTCTCAACGCCTGAGATCTCGTCAGCGACGGCGGCTCCGCGCCGGACGGTGACGTCTGCCCCCCAGTGTCGTCCCCGTCGCCGTCGGGACTCATCCCGTAGTCCTCAGGCGTTCGGCGCATCACGAACGCGACCGGCACGATCGCGAGCGTCACGAACGCGCCGAGCGCGGCGTAGCCCACCCGCCAGCCCCACGTATCCACAATGAACGTAACGGTTACGGGCGAGATCATCCCCGCCAGCGAGACGCCTATCGAGCCGAGCGTGAGCGCCCAGCCGCGCCTTGCGACGAACCACTTGGAGACGGTGGCGTTGATCACCAGCGGCCCGAACAGAGTCCACCCCACCAGCCCCATAACTGCGAACAGCGCGAAGAATATCCAGAGGTTCGATTGAAGGCTCAGCCCGACGAAGCAGATCGTCGTCGCTGCCGTTCCGAGCAGCATCAGCGGACGCGGGCCGTGCCGGTCCACCACCTCGCCCGCGACGATGCCGGACAGCGCGCCCGTGACCGACGCGAGCGCCGCTCCGAGCGTGAACTGCCACACCTGCCAGCCCATATCGGTGACGATGGGTCTGAGGAACACGCCGACGACGGTTGATGCCACCGTCATCCACGTGAACTGCGACACGACGGCGGCAACAACGATCCACCAGCCATAGAACGGCTTTCTGAGAAGAGCGAGCAGTCTGGTAGGGGCAGGTTTCAAACCTGCCCCTACCATGCGTCGAGCGTCGCCACCCGGTGGGCGTTGATCCAGTCCCAGTCGAGGTCGAAGCCCAGCCCCGGCTTGGTTGGCGCTTCCAGGACGCCGCTCTCGTTGAGCGCGATGTCCTCGACCAGGCCGAACTGGTGGGCCTCTGTGGGCATCCAGTACTCGTAGTAGGCGCAGTTCTGCACCGAGGAGATCACGTGCAGGTTGGCTATGTTGAGCAGCGAGTTGCCAGCGGTGCCGATCTCGCAGTTGATGCCGAACCCCTCCGCCATCGAGCACAGCTTCTTGAGTCCGGTAATGCCCAGCTTGCGCGCCGTTCCCCGCACCAGCCGGACAGCGTTGAGCCGTATGTAGTGGTAGCCGGTCTGGAACTGGTTCTCAGGCTTGTCGCTCATGCACAGCGGCGTAATCAGCCGCCTGCTGAGCTCCGCGATGTTGTCGTACTCGTGCGGCGGAATCGGGTCCTCGTACCAGTAGAATCCGAGGTCGTCCGCCGCGCTGCCGACGTCGAGCGCCTTTCGGAAGTCGTACCCGTTGTTGGGATCGAGCATCAGCTCCATCTCGTCGCCCACGACGTCCCTGACACCCGCCATCATCTCGAAGACGTCGGCGGTGTCCATGACTCCGGGATGGATCTTGTAGGCGCGGTGGCCTGCAGCCCGTATCTGCATCGCCTCGCCGATATATCCGGCCTGGCTCTCGTGGCGCGGCGGGTAGGTTGCGTAGACCTCGGTCTCGTATCGACGGGTGCCGAGCAGGTTGTGGACGGGCACGCCGGCGGTCTTGCCCGCGATGTCCCACAGCGCGACGTCGACGGGCGCCCAGGCGTTCATCGAGAGTCCGCGCCTGCCGCTGAGAACCGGGAGCCTGCTCCATAGCCGTTCGCGCTCGAACGGGCTGCGCCCCATGATCTCCGGCTTTAGCACGCTGAGAATCGGGCCGAACTGGCCGTGTCCGCCGCCCCTGAAGTCGCCGACTAGGCAGTTGCCCTCGACTCCCTCATCGGTCAGTATCCGCAGCACGCCCTGTTCGACATCGCCAAAGAACCGACCAAGGTCCGAGTCCAGCCCGGTATCAGGCAGTGTGCGGCGTACGACTTCGATTTTGACGTCGGTGATCTTCACTGTGGGGGCTCCTTACGCGGTCAGTGACCTTCCCAGTTCCAAGAGTCGTGGACTTGCGGCATTGGTCAGATTGGTCACCTGTCGAACCAGAAGCTCATCAGGCTTGCACTCGACGTAGATCATCGATCCTCAAGAAACATTTCTATGTTGGAGAAAACGTCGATGTCGTCCGAGATTCTCTCCAGGTCCTCCGGCGGTAGCTGCCTGATCTTGGTCCGGTAATCATCGTAGTAGGTTATGAATACGGCTACGTCGTCGGAGAGGGTCTTCTCCAGAATCGGCAGCAGGAAATACGGGTTGTGTGTTGAGACGAAATACTGGTTGTCGCGTTCGTCCAGCGCGATTCTCTCGGCAAGGTACTTGGTGTAGTACGGGAACGCGTGCGCCTCGGGCTCTTCGAAGACGAGGACCGAGTCAGAGTTCATGCGCAGTGCCGCCATGTAGAACACCAGCCGCTGAAACGTATCCGAGGCCAGGTGGTATGGGTGCGAGACGATGACGTCCTCGAAATCCTTCAAGACCTCGATTCTGTTCTCCTGTGGCCTGAGACCCAATCGCAACCCCCTCGACAGGAACGGCTCCGCCACTTCGGCCCTCAACTCACGGTCCTGAATCAACAGAGACAGGAGGTTCGCCCCAGATGGCGGGAGAAGAAAGGCGCCAGCTTTCTCAGGAAAGGTGGACCTGGGAGCAAATCTGTAGAACTTGCAAGAGTCCACTGACTCCGGAGCGATATCAGGCGACTGGACATGCAGGAACTGGTAGTCTCCCGATATCGTGTATGTCTGAAGTCTGCTCGAAGTAATCTGCTTCCCATTCTGATCCCGAGTCAGACTTCCCGTCTCGATGCCGCCGTGGAATCTTCCGTCCGAGAATTGCAGATGAAGGCGATCCCGCCGCCGCTGTTGGTGTTCGTTGCCGAAAGGTTCCTCTCTGTCCAGGGTTATCTCAATCTCTCTACTGAGATCGCCATCGTAGAACAGATTGCTGACCTCGTCGCATCGCACGAACGCTTGGAGGTCGGTCGGAGAATTGAAGTAACCGACGTAAGACATCAGCCCGAGCGCCTCAAGGATGTTGGATTTCCCCGTATTGGGCTCACCAATCAGGACGTTGACCCTTCGGCAGCTTAACTCCACGTGCTCGACGGATTTGAAGTTCCTGATTTCCAGGTGGTCGAACATGCAATCCCCCGCATAACAGAAGCCCGCAGGTGTGAAGCTGTATCAGTATAGTCGGCGCCGCTTTACGGGATCGAAAATCCCCTCTCCCTCGGGGAGAGGGTTGGAGCCTGCCCCGTACTCGATACGGGGGTGAGGGTGAAATCCCTACCTGCGCCATCGCGGCTAGGGTACAGTATAGCCATGCCTGCGAATGCTTCCAAGCTGACCTAGATTGTCGAAGAGTACCTGTCGGAGCTCCATCTGCTGCACGCGTCTGGTGTCGCAAAGGGCGAACGGTCGACGTACCCTACGCGCGGTGTGGTCGAGGTCAAGCCTCCTGACGACGATGCCTGGCGGACGGCAGAGAGCGACCAGATGTTCAAGAAGTGGCTATCGTACCGCGAGCGCAAGGTGCTGGGTCGTCCGCTGCTGCCCGAGCCGATATCTGCCTTTAGAGACCCCATACACAACTACATCCCCGTGTACGAGTGGGAGAAGGAAGTTATCGATACCCTGCCTTTCCAGAGGTTGAGAGGCATTCGACAACTCGGACTGACATCTTTCATCTACCACGGAGCGGAGCACTCACGGTTTGGTCACTCGCTGGGAGTCATGCACCTCGCTGGGAGATTCGCCCAACGGCTGTTCAAAGATCCCCGACATCGTGATCTCGTCATAGAGCGATACAATGGCGACTAATCGCCCGGCAGCATCCCAAACCCGTCTATAAGACCGGAGACCATGCAGATGAGGGTACTATCAATAGGGCAGTCCTGCGATTGGAGTCAGAGGTGAAAAACAGTTCCAAGATGTCAGGACGTGGACAGACCAAGCATCAGATCACCCCGAAAAGTTCAGGATGGATGACACGCTGTACGTGCGCAACAGAGACCAGTGGGAAACACTGAAAGGACTTTCAAAACCGCTGCCGGGGCTTGAGAGCCTACCCTTCAGCAGCTAGTTAAGCCGGGGCCTTAGCGCGTCCCAAGTATGCCAGCGCTACTCTAGCCGTACGGCCGTCCCATAAGAGAGCACCTCGGCGGCGTCGCTCATTATCTGAGAAGTGGCCATCCTCACGGCGACAATGGCGTTGGCCCCCATCTCCTGGGCCGCGTTAATCATCTCAGACACCGCTTCCTCCCGGGTCTCGGCCAGCAACTCCACATAGACCCCCACACGCCCACCTGCGATGGAGCGGACGGCGGCTTGAATATCGCGTCCCACATGACGTGCTCGCACCGATCTGCCCTCGACGAGCCCCAGGACCTCGACCACCTTCCTTCCCGGCACCTCGTCCGTTGTGACCAGCAGCATCTCCTGTGCCATTGCCGTCTCCTTTCTCGGCATCTCCCGTGCCATTGTCATCTCTTTTCTCGACGACTTCGCCCTGCGGCAGGGCAGAGTTCACGGGACTTTACTTCCACTGCCATATCGATATAGAACCGCTCATGTACAGATAAAGACTCGTTGATGTAAAGTCGCACCGACATGTTGGATTACCCATATGGATTAGTCAACCACGCAACTCCCGACCCTGCGCAGTCGCCATGGAACGGCTTCTTCGTACCGCCCAATAATCCAGGACAGGTTCCCGCCGAGCCGCTTCCCGTACTCTGAACGCTGCGTTATGATATTCTCAGAATAACCGAAGGCGACGAGGCGTCGGTCATCTGCCGCGTCGCAGCGAATGGAAGGGGCTAATATGGATAAAATGGGAGGCGTCGGCCTGATTGCGCTAGGCGCACTAATGGTGCTCATGGGGATCCTGTTGATGGTTGGTCTATTTGACTGGCTGCTTGATGTAATGGGGTTCATTCTCTTGGCAATCGGGGTCATAGTGTTCGTTGTAGGTGCGGTGCGGATGATGTCTGGGAGAGAATCGTCGATGGATTTTTGACCTTCGCCTTTCTATAGAGCGGACCAACACAATTCAGGAGGGGTTAGATGGGTGTTATGTCACGGATGTCGACCGTGGTGAAGTCCAAGATGAATCGGCTGCTGGACAGGGCCGAAGACCCCCGGGAGACTCTCGATTACGCCTACGACAAACAGCGCGAGATGCTCCAGAACGTCAAGCGGGGCATCGTGGAGATGGTCACCAACAAACGCCGACTCCAGCTACAGGCTGAGAAGGTGCGAGCCAGCATCACCAACGTGGAGAACCAGGCCCGGCAGGCCATGGCAGCCGGCCGTGAGGACCTTGCCAGGGTTGCGCTCCAGCGAAAGCAGGTGGCGATGATCGAGCTCGAAGGTCTGGACCAGCAGGTCATCCAGCTCGAGTCGGAGCAGGAGAAGCTGATAAACGCCGAGCAGCGGCTCGTCGCCAAGGTGGAGGCCTTCAGGTCCCGCAAGGAGATCATCAAGGCGCAGTACAACGCCGCGCAGGCGCAGGTGCGGATCGGCTCCGCGCTGTCGGGCATCTCTGAGGAGATGGGCGACGTGCAGCTTGCAGTGGAGCGCGCCGAACACAAGACTGAGGACATGCGGGCCAAGGCGAGTGCGATCGACGAGCTTGCGGACTCCGGGGTGCTCGACGACCAGCTCTCAGCAGGCAGCGGCGACGCTCTGAGTCGCGAGCTTGCCCAGCTAACCGCCGGCCAGAACGTCGAGGACGAGCTCGCCTCTCTCAGAACGAGCCTGCCGCCAGGTCGCACTGAGCGCAGGTCGCTGCCCAGCGGCTAGCCTGAATCGACAATCCGTCATTCCCGAAAAAGGAGACCTTTGCATAACTTCGTCATTCCGGCGAAAGCCGGAATCCAGAGGAGCGTGGGTGGTGCCTGGTAGCTTGTGATCAAGCCCTATTCACCCTCACCCCAACCCTCTCCCTCAGGGAGAGGGAGAAGTTGTTCTGCTAGCCTACCTGTTCGCTGGAAAACGAAAAGACTCTTTTGGAGACCTTGAACTGATGATTATTCGGATACGGACAGAGGGTCAGTACAAACTCCCGGGCCAGTTTCTGGACGACTTGAACGATCTGGATAACAAGCTCGTGGACATCATCGCCGAGGAAGACCGAGATGGGTTCGAGACGGCCCTCAAGGAGATGCTCGACCTGGTCCGGAACAACGGCGAAGCTGTGCCGGTCGACGAGCTGGTGGAGTCCGACCTAGTGCTGCCCGAACCGGACATCACACTCGAGGAGGCGGAGGAGTTGTTCATTGGGGAGGGTCTGGTACCCGACTAGGTCGCCCTGGCCCTCAGGGTGACTGATCCGCTCACGGCCTCGCCTCGAAGCTGACCTCCGTGTCGGCGAGGTGAGACGCATCGTTGAGCCTTACGACCGACCAGCCCCGGCTGTCGAATATGAACCGCGATATGGACGTGTTGTCCACCGCCATTCGCAACACCAGGCTGTCCCTGAAGCCCATGATGTACTGGAACAGGCAGCGCGACGCGGTGCCGTGGCCGACCACGGCGACCGTGAGGTTCTGAGGCTCTGACGTCAGGCTCTCGTTGTAGATGATCTCCCTCTCCAGCCAGCCTGAAACGCGCCGCTGCACCATCCTCAGCGACTCACCCTGCGGCGGCACGAAGTCCAGCCCCTTCTCTGCCCTGTAAATTAGAAGTTCGGGCGTGTTCACCTCTTCGACCGGGACTCCGCGCCAGCCCGGTATTTGCTGCTCGATGATCTCGTCAACCTTTGGGTAGTCGCGTTCCGGCTCGCCCATCGCGTCCAGCATCAGCCGCGCCGTCTTGATCGCGCGAACCAGACTGGAGCTGTACACGAGGTCGAACTTGATCCCGTCACCTCGCAGCCGTTCTCCGAGCAACGTCGCCTGTGAGGCTCCCAGGTCGGTAAGCGGAGCGTCGAAGTTGGTGCCGGCGGCAAGTCCCGGTGTCGCGTTCGACTCCGACTCGCCGTGCCTGATGAAGTAGAACTCGCATCTGAAGTCGCTGTGAATCAATGGCGTATGCCTCCGTGCTGATAATGCCTGCTGACAGCCGCACGGAATCTATCACAGGTCGGACACTTCGTCGAAGCGGGCGCCCGCTAAAGTGTGTAATGCTGCCGCGCAGATAGGAATTTGGGATTGTCGAGCCCGAACGTGTCGGGATTGTGTCCAAGTTCCACCGCCAGCCAGTAGGTCAAGAGCTGGAGTGGCACGAGATACACAATTGGCGAGAAGATTTCTGGACACTCGGGTACGTCAATGACCGTGTCCACCAGGTCTCCCCGAGCATCGTCGCCGGTCTGCAGGACGGCCGCGCTCCGCGCTCCGATCTCAGTGACCGTTTTCATCAGGTCAACTACCCTATCCTCAGACCCTCCAGCCGGAGGCGCGACGAACGTCACCAGGCATCCTTCGTCCGTGGAAACAAACGGGCCGTGCAGGTACTGTTCGAGATGGAAGCCCTCTGTGGTGGTGTAGTTGGCCTCTTTCATCTTCAGCGCAGCCTCGTACGCGGTCGATGTGTTGGCGCCGGTCCCGACGAAGTAGAAGCGCCGCACGTCCCTGCATCCCGCAGCCCACTCCATAACCGCGCTCTCGGTAGAGACAGCCGCCTGTACCAGCTCCGGCAGGCTCTCTAGTAAACCGCTTGAATCGTCTGAAGACAACTCGACGGCGAGCATCGCGAGCGCGGCGATTGCGGACGTGTGGGAGATCGTGAACGCCGAAGAAGGATCAGTGAGCGAAGTCTCTACGACCGCGTTTGCAAGGTCGCGCCGAGCGTCCGAACCGATGCCCGTCAGGAGGGCTGTCGTCGCCCCTGACCTGTGTGCGTATTCCAGCGCGCGCGCCGAGTACGTCTTAGTACCTCGGTGGCTGAGGACTATGACTGCGTCATCGCCGCTGAGAGAAGGAGGTCGGTCACAGAACTCGAACGAGTTCCAGGCCCGCGCGTCCTCCCGGCCTGCCTCTGTCCTGAGGAAGTACTCTCCTATCAGCGCAGCGTGCCAGGAAGTGCCGATGCCGACAATATGCACCCTTGAGGCGGCCCGAACCAGGTCTGCTACTGCCCTGACGTTGTCGCGTTCGTCCGAAATCACGCGAGCGATTGCCTGCGGCTGTCCCACAATCGCATCGTGCATATGGTACGGGTGCGCGGCTCGCCGTTCTGAAAGTGTCATCAACTTGCCTCCCTATAAAAGCTTTCAAGTCGGTCCAATGCCTTCTCGATGTTCTCCGTCAAGTTGGCGAACAGGAGTCAGTCTAACACCGTTCATGACGGCGACTTGAGGACAGCCAGAGTTCCGGAATGGAGTAGACTACAACCACATACTGGAGGTGCCTCTGTGAAGATAACCCGAAACAACCACGAAGACATATATCCGGCAGGTCCGACCTATGTCCGCGCGGTGCGCGCCGGCGATACCCTCTACGTATCCGGTTGCACCGCACGCAACTCAGAGGCCGAGGGCGGGCCGGTCTTGGACCAGCTCCGGGTGACGCTCGACCGCATCGTGCGAATTGTCGAGGCCGAGGGTGGCGGCGCTGCCAGCATCGTGTCCATGACAACCTATACGACCGACATGACAACGATGTGGCCCATCGAGAGTGAGCAGTTCGAGATATGGGACCACTTCTTCAGCGGCATGTGGCCCGCCAATGCCTACGTCGAAGTCTCCGCGCTTGCCGAGCCGGGACTAGATGTCGAGCTTACTGCCACAGCCGTCCTCGACAGCGACTGACGCCCGGAACGGATTGTTGAGCGAGAGAGTCTTTATTCGCCTCGCAGACGTCGAAGCTCGGCCTCCAGCTCAGCAACGCGAGTCTCGGCTGTCAGGCGGCCGGCACGTTCTTCCTCAGCGAGAGCCTGTGCTTCCTCGGCGCGGACATGCTCCTGCTCGGCGCGGACATACTCCTCGTCGGCCCACGCCTGTGCCTCTTCATGACTCAGAAGCCAGTTTCCGGTCATAGGGTCCCAGAAGCGCAGCTTACCGTCGCTCCACCAGAGGTCAAGGCCTAGAATTTCGCTGTGGGACCATGTTCTACCGTCGCTCTCATGGCGAAGCTGGATCCTCCGGTACTCGCCATCTACCAGACGCTCGCCCACCAGCGGCTCGCCGTAGAAGTCCCCGCCCGACTCGTCGTACCGCCAGTATTCGGACACTCCCAACTCCGCATACAGGTCGCGTTTGAGGCCCAGATCCCTGTCCGAGGTACTGGGCGATCCTATCTCTAGCACGAAATCGGGGGCCTTGCCCACCTCCCACAGCAGATAGACGTTGTTGCGCTCGATCGACTCGATCGACTCTTCAGGGAGCCCGAGCGCCACGTAGCAGTCAGGCGATACTGAGCGTCGAGGGTTGCCCTCTACGTAGTAGATGAACGTGTCTCCGTTGACCCTCGCGCCTGGAACGTCTCTGTAGTGGGCCCTCAGCGTACTGAGGATTCTGACGTACAGCGGCGCTTGGTACTCTCCGTCGGGCAATGGCATACCGTCCGTTTCTGGATAGACGATGGCGGTGGCGCCCCTGATGGTCATGGACTCCTCCTTGCTTACCATGATTTTATCACAGCCATGAGATTCGGCCTTCTATTGAGTAGGCCTTTTTCAAAAAGTCGCTGCCGCAGTCCTTGACACTCAGCTGACTGGCTCCTAGGCTACGGTGCCTATCAGGACATCCATCCGGGAACGGCAAAGAAAAGAGAGGAACTGAACATGGAGCTCGGCGCGTTTTCCGTCAGCTTGGCAGTGAAAGACATTGAAGCCTCAAAGGACTTCTACGAAAAGTTCGGGTTCCAGGTCGTCGGAGGAGACTCTTCGCAGAACTGGCTGATCCTCAGGAACTCCGGCCACACTGTAGGCCTGTTCCAGGGAATGTTTGAGAAGAATATCCTCACATTCAATCCCGGCTGGGACGCCGAGGCCCAACCCATTGATTCCTTTACCGACATCCGTGAACTACAACGCGAACTGAAATCGAAGGGCGTAGAACTGGTCAGCGAGGCGGACGAAGAAGGCAAAGGTCCTGCCAGCTTTGTGGCGGTAGACCCCGACGGTAACCCAATCCTCGTGGACCAGCACGTCTGATTATCTTCATTCCCCTATTGAACGTGTTTCTGCCAGAAGTATCCGAATGACGGACTCCTCTGGCAGGCTACTTCTACGTCGTAATGCCTGAGGATTTCGACCATCGTGCTCGTATGTCGGCGATTTCCTCCGACCAAGTTGTTGAACTGCTCCTTGGTGACTGAATCGACATCCGAAACTCGACCAAGGCCGAGCTCTCGACAGGCCACCTCACTGAGGCCGGCCAGATACCATGCCTCAATCTCAGGTCGAACAGCTATCACACGATCCCACGAAAGCACAGGGAATTGCGTAGTTAACTCCTCTTTCGTCGCTGTGACGCAGGGTCGTTCGTCAATGTCGCCAAACATGATGTAGTCAGTGTCCATTGAGTTGATGCTTCGGATGAAATCGACCGTCTTGGACAGCATTCGCTGGCTGTATTCCCATGTGTCTACGTGATCGAAGGTAGGTTGGAAAACCGGGATGAGTACATCCCTACAGAAGCGACGATCATCGGCTCCTTCGACGAGAAGCCATAGGATTCGATAGCTGGAACTCACAGGGCCAGTAAGTTCTGGACGAACAGGTCCTCGACACCGAGCTCGTTCTGGAGAAAGTGGCTCAAGACCTCGCTGTCTGCTGGGCGCGTGATCTGAGAGTGACCGTCAGGGTCTCGCGTCACCAGAAGGATGTCCTCCAGGTTCGCATGACGCAGTAGTTCCGGGTTGTGCGTCGTGACGATCACCTGCGTATCGCCGGTCACCTCGTTCATCATCTGCATGACCTGGCTGGCGAGGTGGGGGTGGATATGCCTATCTGGCTCTTCGAACACTGCGACGGCGTTCTCCTGAAAATACAGAGCAACGACCAAGGCGAGACACGCAATCGTCCCGTCTGAGGCGAAAGCCGCCGGTAGTCGGTGCCCCTTATCAGAGAATCGTTCGGTCAGCATTGTGATCAGTTGGCCGAACCCGAACTCTTCGACATCGAGATCGCGAACAAACGGAAGGAGCGTGGACACCAGGTTGATAAGACGTTTCTTAGACTCCGGCCGTCTGAGAATGTCGCGGAGAACTACAGCCAGGTTTTCGGCATTGGCATCCAGTTCTCGTGATCCTGTGGGGGGCACGGCTAGTTGGGCTTTGCGGGGATCGAAGTCGTACGCAGAAATATGTGCTAGCGAATTGGCGGCTTCGGGTAGTAGAGCGGTCCGATAGAATCGCTCAAGTAATACTGCCCGGGGGCGCCTGAGCAGCAAGCTGTTCCCGGGGCAGATAGAAACCTCTTCATCCCCCAGTGGAACACCTTCGGGAAGATCGACATAGCACGTGATCAGGTCGGCTTCACGTTGAGATACCACCTTGCCGACACCGAAATCTCGTCGCTCCACGAAGTATGCTTCCGGTACCCGGAGAGATACCATCGAGTAGTGTGATATCCACCTATGCCCTTCGGTCCCATCCTGGCTATCCGCAAAGTCAAGGCCGAAGAGGTTGAAGTGTTCGGTCATCCTGTCCGTAACGACCTCAAACCCTGCATCTGATTCGTCAAACTTGATCACGAGTTCATAAGTTGTTCTATGTCTCTCCATTCCAATCGCGCCGTCTAAACGCATGCGGACACGATGCCGTTGGACATCATCAGTCTCAACTGAGATACGCAGAACTTGATTGTCCTCGAGGTTGAAGTTCCTCAGAATCTTCGCACCACCGCGAATTCCAATCGCGTTCTCAAGTGAAGTGACTTCTATGTCCCGCATGAAACGGAACACATCCAAGAGATTCGACTTGCCGGAAGCATTAGACCCGACGACGATGTTGAATGGACGCAGCTCGACTTCGAGCTTGTCGAAGCTCTTGAAGTTCTCCACTGTGAGTTTGGTGATCGCCACCGTATCTCTCCAATAGCCGGTGTCACGTTGGCAGTCAGGCGTTGACAGTAGTACGCATACGTCGGAGCGACAGGACTATCGTCAGACCAATTCTAGCACCGGAGCCGTGTGTCAGACTCGCTGGTTTAGACCCCCGCGAACCACTCCGGGAAGCGCTCGGCGAGGGCCTGGTCGCCCTGGAGAGCGATGCGGCCACGTCTTACGGAGCGTCGGAGCGGCAGGCGTCCCATCAGGAACAGGATGTAGGAGCTGGAGTCCAGCTCCAGGGTCGCGTCGACATCGGCGGATTGGTCCGAGGCTTCCAGAGTGAAGTCTTCGGAGCGGACCGTGAGGTCGTACGCCTCGTCGTCTGTGTCGGTGAGGACGAAGCGCAGCCTGACTTCTGGGTCGCTCTTTGGCTGTGGTCGGAACCCGGCTCTCAGCCACCTGTGCACCCACCCCTTCAGAAATGGTACGGCGATGGGGTTGATCGCCGCCGACCGGTCGATGCCGTAGCGGACGTCCCAACCATGCACCGCGAGCTCCATCGCGCGAAGCTCTATGAGGCGCTCGACCGTCATGACACCGAACGGGTGCCATGCTGGAAGGTTGTACTGGTCGGGCTCCAATCCCACGATCAGACGGTTCAGCCGCAGACACGCCGTGTTGAACTCTGGAAAGAGGTCCTCGTCGTAGGCATCCCGAAGGCTGACGACCGACTGGATGCGCTCTTCAGGCGTGAGATTCCTGTATCCCATCGGAGGCGACACGTTGCCGCCGATGGCGCGCTCGATGCTCATGGTGAAAGTGATCGCCACGTCGATCAGGTGGGCGACCACGTCGGCCATGTTCCACCGGTCGCAGGCGCTTGCGTACACGTCGGCGTCGCGCCAGACTTCTTCGGGCAGCGTGTACATGAAGCCGGCGAGGTCGTTGGACAGCGCGCGGACCATCTGGACTTTTTGGCTTGCTTCCATACTGTCTGCGGTAGGGGCAGGTTTCAAACCTGCCCCTACCGGCCCTTGTCGGCGAGGAACGCGGCCAGGTCGGCGGTGCGGCAGGAGTAGCCCCACTCGTTGTCGTACCAGCCGATGACCTTCACCATGTCGCCGCCCATCGCCATCGTGGACAGGCCGTCAATGATCGCGCTGTGCGGGTCCTGCCTGAAGTCGGAGCTGACAAGCGGCTCGTCAGTGTAATCCAGGATTCCCTTCAGCCTGCCTGCAGCCGCTTCTCGGTACGCGTCGTTGACCTCGTCAACCGAGACCGACCTATTCAGCGTTGCTACGAAGTCGGTCACCGAGACCGTGGGCGTAGGCACTCGCATTGCCATGCCGTGTATCTTGCCGTTCAGCTCCGGCAGAACGAGTCCTACTGCGCGCGCGGCGCCTGTCGAAGTGGGGATGATATTCTGTGCTGCGGCGCGGGCGCGGCGCGGGTCGGAGTGCACCTGGTCCAGGATGTTCTGATCGTTGGTGTAGGCGTGGACCGTCGTCATCAGCCCGCGCTCGACACCGAAGCTGTCGTGCAGCACCTTGACCATTGTGGCGATGCAGTTGGTGGTGCAGGAAGCGTTGCTGAGGATGTTGTGATGTTCCGCGTCGTAGCGGTCCTCGTTCACGCCGAGAACGATTGTGA
>DAOUHG010000265.1:0-66894 GCA_034428835.1 Dehalococcoidia bacterium | reverse complement strand
ACTGCCTCCAGTGCGGCAGCGGCACCTAGCTGGACAAACCGGTCCATCCTTCGCGCCTGTTTTCTACCGAGAAGAGCGTCGGGGTCGAAGCCCTTGACCTCCGCAGCGATAGTAGTGCCGTACCCATCGGTGTCAAACGCCGTAATCTGATCCACGCCGGACTTTCCAGCCAGGAGGTTCTTCCAGGTTGAACTGGCGTCCAATCCCAGAGGGCTGACCACGCCCAACCCGGTAACAACCACTCTGTTTGCGTGCATCAACTTCATTCTCCATGGAGGGTAGGGCGACGCGGCCAGCGAACGCCCAGAGCAGATTCGCCTGTATAGGCCGGTTGATTATACCAAGAGAGAGCTGAATTAGCTGCGCACACAGTTTTATCGGTCGCGATGATACTCTCTACCCAGTGATCGAGTTGCCTTGTAGAGTAAAGAAGCTGTGCATAAGCGGTTCATACAGGTCGATAGGATCGCCAATGGGGAATCCTATCGAGCAACCCGCGTCATCACCGCCCCTAACCTCGAAATCCAGCCGACCGCTGGTTTGATCAGCCGCCAACACCACACTTATTCCGCGTCCATCCGGGCGCAAGAGTGCCCAGGTGCACAGGTAGGCTAGACCTTCACTATTGTCCGGAGTGGGTGTAGGTTCGGCCCCTCGAGTAATCTCCAGCTGTCCCGGAACGTCGAAGAGAGCCTCGTCGAAGCGTTGGAGTGCCTCACAAATTGAGGTGTCGTGCTCGTCAGCCGTCGCCCATAGCTGGCAGATGAGTTCAACATCAGCCTGAGTCGCAGGGAGCGTCGAGCTGGCTCTGCGGAGGAAGTCGGTTGCCTCCTCACGGTAGTCGACCATCCTTCGGGCGCGATCAAGCCAAATGTTGATTTCCGGCCTAGAGTCATCGTTGGTCACGGCCACCAACTATACCTCACTCTGATTCTCGTCTGTTAGGATAACTTCAAAGTGCCATGCTAGTATACATTTATCCAGATTGGAGGTAGTCGAGACGACTCACGTAGCAAACAGCAGAACTGGCTCGAAGTCCGTAAGACTCGAGACACTTGGATGTAAGCTGAATCAGGCCGACACGCAGGCGCTTTCCAGGGAGTTTGTCGAGGCAGGATACCGTGTGGTCTCCCAAGACGAGCACGCCGACGTCTACGTGCTCAACAGTTGCACCGTCACCCATGTCGCGGATCGTAAAGCCAGGCAGGCTGTGAGGTCTGCGAAGCGTCGAAATCCAACCGCGATCATCGTTGCAACCGGATGCTACGCCGAGCGGGCACCCGACGATCTGCGAGCTATGCCCGAAGTTGACCTCGTCGTTGGCAATTCCGACAAGGCGGCTCTGGTCAAGATGCTCGATAATGCAGCCGAAGGGCCAGCTACGGCCTGCGCGATTGGTGACGACAGTGCCCTGAAGCCCCTGCTAAGATTGCGCTCGCGTGCAATGATCAAGATTCAGGAGGGATGCGACCAGGTTTGCGCGTACTGCATCGTTCCCAAGGTTCGGGGTAGAGAACGCAGTATTCCATTGCATCAAATCGCTGATACTGCGAAAGCATACGGCCGGGCAGGGTGTCAGGAGATAGTACTAACTGGTACTCAGCTTGGCTCTTACGGATTCGACCTGGCCGATGTTGATATCACCTCGCTGATCAGGAGTCTGCTGGACAATACGAATCTGCCAAGAATAAGAGTATCGTCTCTTCAGCCGCAGGATATTTCCGACGAACTGCTAGAGTTGTGGAGTGACAGCAGGCTGTGCCCGCACTTCCACGTCCCTCTCCAAAGTGGGAGCAATTCTGTGCTCCAACGCATGAGGCGCCGCTACAATGCGACTGACTTCTCGGATACTGTCAGCCGAATCCAGAACGCCGTCCCGGACGTCGCAATTACCGCCGACGTAATCGCAGGCTTTCCAGGAGAAACAGACTCAGACTTCCGCGATACTGTTGACATGTGCGTCGAATCTGAACTCGCCTCTGTGCATGTGTTTCCCTATTCGATACGCCCAGGTACGAGCGCTGCGTACTACAGCGCGCAGGTCGATGCCCAAACGAAGACGGAAAGAGCGGCCGAGCTGTCTGCGGTGGCGCATGACCTTTCACGCAACTTCAGGAATCGATTCCTGGGCGGCAGTAGGGAGGTGTTGTGGGAGCGCGCCGTTGAAAGAGATGCGTCGGAGCATCAGTTCTGGTCGGGCCTTACGGACAACTACATCCGGGTCCGGGCATCCACGGAGGCAGACCTGACAAATCAGATCACGACAACAAGACTGACCTCGATTGACGGAGAGTGGGTGAAGGCAGAGATCCCTGACTAGAAACCAAGCCCACTAGGTGTCGAGAGTCGGGGAGACTATTCTGGATTCACCCCGACTTCCCGACGATCCTGGGTTCACTTTCTACTTAGGCGTCAATCTTGCTGAAGTGTTCATTTGTGAGTTCGAGTAGAACGGACCCACTGATTGCTCTCAGAACCTCACTCGCCAGCAAGCCGACCGTGGTCCGCTACATGTCCACTGGCACAAGCTGCGGCACACCACCACGGTCGCGCACGTAGGCCGCGTTGCAGTCGTTCCCATGCCCGAAAACAATTATCCATCCGTCTCCCATCGCCATTTCCAGCAACTCACGCTTCTGCACCAGCGTGTCGTTGGGAAACTCAGCAGATGCTGGTATGTGATGTAGAGGGAGATGGAATGGGGTAGGGATGAGGTCTCCCGCATAGATGATGCGTTCGCTGCCGTACTGAATGAATACTACCTGATTGCCCTTGGAAGGGCCTTCCATGAGCTTCACGGTCACGCCGGGGACAACTTCGTCGCTCCCGTCGACGAAGTGGATCAGGTCACGCTCCGCAAGAGGCTCAAAGTCATCCTCATAGAAGGACTGGGAATAGCGCTCATTGGGAGAAATGGCAGCATCCCACGACGCTTTCTGGACCATGTAGCGTGCCTTGGTAAACATGGGTATCGCGGCGCCGGTTCGGTCCAGCTTGGTGCAGCCTCCGCTATGCTCAAAGCGAAGATTGGTCAGCACTACAATGTCTATGTCTCTCGCCGTTAGTCCGAAGGACTTCAGTCCCTTGGACAACTTATTGCCGTTCAAACTGTAGTCGGCCTTGAGCTCGACTATGCGTTTGTTGCCGGCGCCCGTATCGATCAGGACGTTCATGTCTGGAGTTCTGACCAAGACCGCGTTTAGGCCCAGGCGAATCCTGTTCCTGCGATCGGGCTTGACAAACTGCTCCCATTGAGTGCGGGCGAGCTGACCGAAGATCACGCCGCCATCGACCATGAAAGTACCGTCTTTTAATAGATTGATTGAAGTATTTCCGACTTCCACCTGGCTAACCTCCAAGAAAAGCAAAAGATGATGTCAGTCTCAAACAGGTGGGCAGGGACAGGTTTCGCAATCCGTTTAACGGAATGTAGAAGGATCAGCCCTAGCGGGCGCCAACCAATAGGATGGCGCACTGTGACACCGAATGTGCGCGTATCGTCACACGCGCGGGCGTCAATCTTGCTGGTAGGACAAGCCGACCCAGTGAATCAAGGTCATGCTAAAGAGCGATGCCTGTTAACCGGGCCGGAAATGCGAAAGCGACAACTTTCGTGCCTCTAGATCGCATCTGAACCTTCAACGGATTGGGCGTTCCCCCCCGGAGCCCACGCCTCCCACTTTAGGATTCGTGGAGCTAATTGTCAAGCGTGAGAATGTATATATATTAGTAATATACGTGTGTAAAATATTTATGACTGTAGTGATTAGTGAAAAACAGTTACATAAAAGAAGATCAACTACGATTCTCGTAATTGCTCAAAGCATAATGTTTAGCAGAATGCGCGGCCCTCATAGTGGGACGGACACGAAAACACAACCACTGGTAGCGGCCTGTGCGTGTGGAATGCACTAGACGGATTTCAGCGGAGTTCGTCTACGGCTCCCCTGAATGCTTCGAGAGTCTGATCGACGTCCGCCTCCGTGTGGGCCGCAGAAATGTAGAACTTGGACGAGCCCTTGAACACACCCCTGTCCACGACAGCGGAGTTGAACCTACCCATTGTCTCCGCGTCTGAAGTCAGTGCAGAGCGGTAGTCCGTGATTTCCTGATCAGTGAAGAACACGTCGAAAAGCACGGCTTCCCCGGTCACGTGGGCTGGGATCTCCGCTTCGTCGAGCATCCTCTGGAGATTCCCCCTGAGCTGGTTTCCGGTCGCCCGCATCGTCTCGTAGGTGCCCGGCCGGCGCAGAATCTCCAGCGTCTTCAGGCCCGCGACTGCCGCAATCGGGTTTCCGCTCAGTGTGCCAATCTGGGGCATGAAACCGTCGGAGGGCGCCGAATCAGAGTCCATGTGTGACATGATATCGTCCCTTCCAGCGACCGCCGTTAGCGGGAAACCACCTGCAACCGCTTTCCCTAGCGTGCAGAGGTCTGGTTGGACTCCGTAAAACTCCTGAGCCCCGCCGTATGCGAACCTGAAGCCGGTTACCACTTCGTCGAAGATAAGCGGGATCTCGAACTCGTCCGCGAGTTTTCTGAGTCCTTGCAAGAATCCGGGTTGCGGGGGAATGAGCCTCTGGAAAGGTTCGACGATTATCCCGCCTAGTTCCTCGTGGTAATGTTGGATGATTTCAGCGGTTGTGTCGAGGTCGTTGAACGGAGCGATGAGTACCTCGTTCTGGATCGACTTTGGGATCCCGGCGGAGTCGGGAACGGGATGCGGGTAGCCATCCGGATTGACCGAAAACACGCTCATGAGCGCGTAGTCGTTCATGCCGTGGAATCCTCCCTCGAATTTGAGGATCTTGTCCCTGCCCCTGTAGGCTCTCGCAGCGCGCATGGCGTACATTGTCGCCTCAGTGCCTGTAGAGCTGAATCTGACCTTTTCCGCACACGGAACTGCGCTTACGATCTCCTCAGCGAGCTCTATCGCGTGCTCATTGTTGGCGAAGAACGTAGTGCCACTGGCCAGTTGCTCTCGAACGGCATCGACCACTTCCGGATGACTGTGTCCTATGACCATAGGACCTGATCCCAGCAAGTAATCGATATACTCATTGCCGCTGGCATCCCAGATCCTGCTGCCCTCACCTCTTGCGATTACGATGTCTTGGCTGACATTGCCTAGGTTCCCACCCGGCAGTACCCGATGGGCGCGTGTAACCAGTTGTCGTTCGGACTCTGACTGCGGGCGAGGCATGGTGTGGCTCCTAGATTCTGGTGAAGGCGTCGAAAGTGATGGTAGTTTGCGGTTTTCGGGGATTATACCAGAGCACCCACTCACCCGCGATTCAAGCCGATTGCCATATAATGACAGACGTTACCCCTACTCAGGAGAAGCGACATGAATGTAAATGTGATTCAGGGAAATATTGCTGAGCGAGAAGACGCGGCTATAATGGTAAACCTGTTTGAAGGTGTATCACAACCAGGCGGCGCTACCGGTGCCGTGGACAGCGCGCTTGGTGGTGCCCTTACCGACTTGATTCAAGAGGGCGATATAACGGGCAAGAGGGGAGAGTGCACGCTGCTTTATACGTTGGGCCGTCTACCGGCTCGACGCGTTGTCGTCGCCGGACTGGGAAAGCAATCCGAATTCGACGGCGATGTCGCTAGGGAGGTCAATGCGGAAGTCGCGCGCCTGCTTTCTGCCAAGGGGCTAGAGAGTTACTCGACCATCCTTCATGGGGCAGGAGTAGGTGGCCTCGATGTAGCAGTGTCGGCTCAAGCCGCCACTGAGGGAATCGGGCTTGGCCTCTACTCTTTTGACAAGTACAAGTCGGACTTCGAAGACTCATCCATCGAGGACGTGAACATCATTGAGTTCGACCAGTCCAAGCTGGTAGCCGTCACTCAGGGGGTCAACCGCGGCACGCAGATTGCCGAGGCGGTCAACCTGGCTCGCGAGATGGCCAATGAGCCTGCCAACTACATGACTCCGACTCGCATGGTTGAGATCGCCTTGGATGTTGCCCGGGAAGCCAGCATGGAGCTGATTGTTTTGGAACGCTCTGACGCAGAGCGCCTCGGGATGGGAGCGTATACTGGTGTCGCCCAGGGCACCGAGGAACCGCCGAAGTTTATCGTTATCAGATACAGCGGCGACCCTGACAGGCCGGAGAACAACATTGGACTGTTGGGCAAGGGCATCACCTTTGACAGCGGCGGTCTGGACCTCAAGTCGGCTGAAGGGATGCTGACGATGAAGAGCGACATGTCTGGCGGGGCGTGCGTCATTGGCGCGATGAAAGCGATTGGGGCGATCAGGCCCAGGATCAATGTCTGGGGAATCGTGCCTGCCACCGAGAACATGCCGGGACGGCGAGCGCAACGCCCTGGCGACGTCGTCCGTGCCATGAATGGCAAGACGATCGAAATCGGCAACACCGATGCCGAGGGGCGGCTCGTTCTCGCGGACGCAGTATGCTACGCCGTAGAAAATGGGCTGAGTAGAATCGTGGACGTTGCAACTCTAACCGGGGCGATAGGAGTGGCCCTGGGCAGCGGGGCAACGGGCGTCTTTGGGAACGACCAAGCGTGGGTCGACGAGATTGTCAATGCTGGCGGCAGCGTAGGGGAACGAATGTGGCAGCTTCCCACGTACCCTTCCTATAAGGCGGAGTACAAGAGCGACATAGCCGATATCAGAAACACCGGCGGAAGAGGTGCGGGAGCAATCACGGGTGCTCTTATCATCGGAGAGTTTGCCGGCGATGCCAAGTGGGCTCACCTGGACATCGCCGCCACGACGAGGACCACAACTACTAAGGGCATCAATCCAAAGGGGTCGACAGGCGTTCCAGTTCGCACTCTGATTGAGTTGGTCTCAACACTCGCAGAAAAGGATTCAGCTACGTGAATTGAACGTGATCGTTCGCTGTGCTAGTATTTAGGCAACCTTTATGGAGGCCCATTGCCTTGACTACCGCCTCACGGTGGACCTTCATCACGAACCACGGACTCGTGCTCAGCTACATATCGCACAACTCAACGAGCACTGCTCGTGAGATCGCTCAGAGTATCGGGGTTACTGAGAGAACCACCCACAAGATCATTTCCGACCTTTGAGAAGGCGGGATATATTGACCGCCGTAAGTCGGGGCGACGCAACGTTTACAGCGTTGATCCCAACCTGCCGCTGCGTCACCATACGAAGAAAGACATCATCGTCTCTGAATTGCTTGAGGCGCTGACCAGTAGAGATCTTCACCTCATCATGGGGCCGCTGGATGGTGCTGATTCCGCCTAACTCGCGCCAGTTGGGGTCGCACCAGAGAGCAAGCCGGGTTTTGCGGTCTCCAAGCCGACAGTGACACCGAGTCGCTGCAGTAAATTGCCCCGCTATGGAAGACTTGGGAGCCGTCATTCGGCCTGGGTACCCATGATGGGCAGATTCAGCAAGAAGCATCGCGAGAGATTTGCACTATGCTGTCGCGCTTTCGTCGTCCCGAGGCGGAGTTTCGGGTCCTCCTGAGCAATACCGTACTACATGCAGGTGACGAGTTGAATGCTCGAGTCGAGCTCGTCCCGAAGAGCAGTTTCCTCGTCCGGGAGGGCAGGGTGGAACTGATCTGTACCGAGACCTACGTGCAGAAGACAAGCAGTCAGTACGGCACCCACTATCAGAAGAAGACTCAGACCAGAGCCAAGGTCGCGGAAACTTTTTCGGACAATGGGACCCTCAGGAGCGGGGCGAAGTATTCGACCGACGTGAAACTGGCCGTGCCGGAGGACGCACCGCGCTCAATAAGCGGTACGAAGGTCAGGTCTATCCAGCCCGGTATCTCGTGGGAGGTCAGGGCGTCACTTGACGTGGCCAGCGCTCGTGACCTTCATCAGAGCCAGGAGGTCACAATCGTCGAGTCTCCCGTAGTCGTAGACGTCTCACCCAGGTCAGTCGTCTCGGAAACCGGCCATAGGCAATGCAATCTCACTCTATCTGTGTCATCAGGAGAGGCGCGTTCAGGGGATAGGCTGGATGGCACACTGCGTGCTGAGATGCTTCAGGAAGTGGCAGCGGCGGACGTTAGGGTCGAGCTCATTCGTGTCGAAAAATTCGGCAACGATGCGCAGGACTATGCCGTAGACAACGTGACGCTGGAAGGCGATGAGTCGCTGCCAGCTGGCCAAACTCGAGAATGGCGGTTTCGGTTGAACGTCGGAGATGTGGCTGTGCCAAGCCTGACGACCGAGATGTCGTCAGTGCGTTGGGTGGTGAAGGGAGTAGTGGCCAGGGCAATGCGTCCCGACCTACGAAGCGAGCAAGAAATCGCCGTTGACTTCTGATTCGTTGACCCTCTTCAGCAGCCGGTGCTAGAATTTCCCAGTGGATATGGTGGGCGTGGCCAAGCGGTAAGGCGCCAGGTTGTGGCCCTGGAGATCGAGGGTTCGAATCCCTTCGCTCACCCCACTCATCATTGTTCCCCGTAGTTTCCTTAACGTCGCCACTCGCTGGGAGAATCGCCTGATGTCCCATCTATTTGCCTCTGTGGACACGCTGCGAATGGGCGATCCACAGGGCAACCGGATGGTCTTGCGCATAGTTACGCGGAACGGACGTTTGATACACGCAATAGGCGTTCCGCAGGACTGGCCATCCAGGACTGGACCGACCTGGTGCTACGTGTTCGAAGACGACGGGACGACCCTCATCGACCCCGGCGCCCAGGGCTCCTTTCCAGAAGTGGAGGATGGGCTTCGCGTGGCCGGTTTCGCTGTAAGTGACATCGATCGAGTGATTGTCACGCACGGCCACTCCGACCATGACGGCTCCACCGCCGATCTCGTCGATGCCGCCGCCGCCCAACTTTGGGCGCACACCATGTACGCCGCTCTGATCCCATACAGCCCTTGGGAGGTGCAGAGTCGCACTTCATCGCCTATCCACGCCGAGATGAGTCGCGTCGTCTCTGGCAGCATTGATCGCCGAAGTGAGTCATACGCCGCCAGGAACCGCCGATACGTAGAAGCCAGGAAAGGTCTCACCGTCCACCGTGAGGTGAACGACGGTGACAGTATTGGCGACCTGAGCGTGATCTATGCCCCAGGTCATTCGCCGGACGAATTGTGCCTTACGTTAGACGGTGTTGTGTTCACTGGGGATCACGTACTACCCGAGATAACCCCCCATCCGACGACCAAGGCTGCTTACTCAGACCACGTGATGCGGGACATTCCCGCAGCGTTCAGCAACCCGTCCAACGCGTATGGTCTGGAAATCTACATGAAGTCCTTGAAGACTATATTCGACCTGGGCGAGGAGCGCGCTGTGTTGCCTGCGCATCGGCTGTACAATCGTGGCCAGTTCAATCTCATCTCCGTCGACAGGGCAGGTGAAGTAATCAGCCATCACGGAGACCGCTTGGCCCAGATCCTCCAGCAGCTCGCTGATCGCCCCGTTGGGCTTGAAGAAGTAACTCACGGCGTATTCGAGCAACGCAAATTGACCGGTGGTAACCTCTTTATGGCCCTGTCGGAGGTGGTCGCCCACGTCGAGCTACTACAAGATTTCGGTGATGTCGAATTCACGGATGAGTCGAAGCTGCGCCGTACAGGCTCAGAGGAATTTCGCCATTTCGTTCGTGAATTGCTAAACTGAGGGTGGTCTTCTAAGTCTGAGGCGTCCTGTTCAAGCGCCCGTAGCTCAGTGGATAGAGCACTGGTCTTCGGAACCAGGTGTCGCAGGTTCGAATCCTGCCGGGCGCGCCACACTCTCATGCTGCGCGGGGTGTGCCGTGATGCATTTCAAGCGCGATGCTGCTCACCTGACTCTTCGAGTTTCGGCCAACTTTAGGACCAGAATGCGACCCCCATCATCCCGGGCCCAATGTGCGCCCCCATTACGGGGGTGAACTCTGACTCGAATAACTCGTCGCACTCGAATTCTCTTGCGATCTTGGTCAAGAGTGATTCCGCCTGTTTCTGCGCCTGGGCGTGCATCACCATTGCATGCATCGGGCCTTCCCCAGCTCTGCCCTTCATTAGCGTCACCAGCTTGGATATGGCGTGAGCCGCAGTCCTGGGACGAGCGACCTGCACCACACCTGAATCTTTGAGCTCGAAGACCGGCTTTAGCTTTAGAATCGTAGTTGCCAGGTATGCCACAGCCGGAACTCGGCCGCCCTTCCACAGATAGTAGAGCGTATCCACGTATGCCAGCAGTCGTACCCGCTGGAGGATGTCCAATGCCGACCGTTGGACCTCGTCGATGCAGGCGCCGTTGATAGCTACTTTTAGCGCCTCCCATGCGATCAGACCCTGTGCACCAACTGCCGTGAGGGAGTCCAGTACCCGTAGGTCGATACCGGGCCTCCTGGCCCGAAATTGCCGACATGCACTTTCAGCCGAGTCCAAGCTGGAACTAAATCTGTTGGAAACAGTGATGCATAAAATGGATTCTGCCACTTTGGCAGCATTTTCGAATGCCGCGAGGAATGCTCCAGGTGTCGGCGCCGACGTGCTGGTCTGTCCGACGTGCTGCTGCTGTATCAAATAGAAGTCGGCGGCCCTGAGCTCCACTCCGTCCTCGTATGTCCTATCACCGACGTGGATCAGCATGGGTACAGTGAAAGTGTACCGGTCGTCGTGAAAACTGTGGGGGACCGTAGCGGCGCTGTCAACGACGATAGCAACTCGGCGCTCCGGCTGTCTGACACTCAAACTGCTAGAGACTCTCAGTCAGCTGCGCAAGCCGACGCGGCCCGACCTGTTCAGGTGGACCTGCCGGTTGTTGGACATCTGCAATGTGGAAGCTGTGGTCTATTGGACGGCTCTCTCGGCTACAACGAGCATGGCATGTCCGCAAGGTCGCTGCAACCCGATTATGTTATAGGGCACGCACATCGTCAACGCCTGCAACTGATTGAATGGCTATTGAGCGCTGATGTAGAATTCAGCCCATAGGAGGGGCCTCCCCAGTGGAGAACAACCAGATCGCCAGGCTGCGTCGGATGCGGGACTATGGCCCGGGTACATTTGAAGTCAACCGGCGCATAGCTAATGGGATCTTCTCGGTACTGAGTGACCGCGGTTTCCTGCCCCTCGACACCCCGCTGCTCGAACAGACGGATCTGTTCGTGCGAAAGTCCGGCGGTGAGATCGCCGAAAATCTGTACACATTTACCGACCCGGGCGGCATTGCCGTCAGTCTGAGGCCTGAATTTACACCCTCGGTTATTCGATGGTTCGTTGAGAACATCGGTCTAGCTTCGGGTACCTACAGATTCCAGTACGCTGGACCTGTATTCAGGTATGGAGGAGCGCGGGGTGCGCGAAATCGTCAATTTACCCAGTGCGGCAGTGAGCTAATCGGCGTACCGGGCCATCGAGGAGACTCAGAGATACTGGAGAGTGCGGCACAGTGCTTCGATGAGGCCGGAGTCGCGGCCTACTCGGTGCGACTGGGCCATATAGGGGTGGTGCGCGACTTGGTCCGGTCGCTGGAATTGTCTGATTCGCTACAGACGTTCATCCTCGCAAATCTAGATGGCATAGCGGCCGGACACGAAGGCATAGACAGACTCTCAGATCAGGCCGCCGCCGCTGGATTGGTGTATAGGTCAGATCTGGGCCATATGGACCTGCCTGTACGGGACGACGCGATTCCGGCTCTGGAGGCGTTGGGACGATCGCTGCCAGGATCTACCGGCAGGCGATCTCGGGAACAGATTATGGTCAGGCTCGCGAGCAGGATGAGGAAGGCTGTCCCCGAGTCTGAATTTCGGTCGGCACTTTCACATGTTTCGACGCTGCTGAACTCACATGAGACTTCATCAGATCCGTTGAAGTCGATCGTGTCCGTAATGGAGTCGAACAGGGCGTCTCTGGCGGCAGTGGAAGACCTTAGTTCCACATTGGAAAGCATCACGCGCTTGGACAAGGATGTGACCGTTGAACTGGATCTTTCGTTCGTGCGAGGACGCGCATATTATACTGGCATCGTGTTCGAGTTTACGTCTACGGCCAATGCAGGTGAGGTGTCACTTGGAGGCGGAGGAAGGTACGACGATCTTGTGCGCGCATTCGGCGGGCCGGTCACTCCAGCCTGTGGATTCGCCTTGAACCTGGATGAGTTGGCTATGATCTCTGAGCAAAGTTCCGTAGGTACACCAGCGTGAGCGACTCGATGCTGCGTTTGGCGCTACCAAGTAGCGGTGCTCTGCACGAGCCCAGCATGTCATTCATGCGTGCGTGTGGCCTTTCGGTCTCCCGGACCAATAATCGGCGGTACATTGCTGAGGTGAGGTTGGTACCCGGCGTCACGGTAATGTTTCAGAGGGGATCCGACATAACCGCGAAGATCGACGAGGGTACTGTCGACCTAGGAATAGTCGGCAAGGACCAGTTTTTGGAAAACCGTAGGGAGGATGGAGATAGCAGGGTAGTGGTTGACGGGCTAGGCTTTGGCAGAAGCAACCTTGTTCTGGCTGTCCCCGATTCCTGGGTTGATGTCACGTCAATGGCTGACCTTGCCGATATCTCTACGGAATTTCGCAGTTCGGGCCAGGACTTGAGAGTAGCCACCAAGTATCCCAGATTAATCCAGAGGCATCTGCTTGCGCACGGCGTGAATTACTTCAGCCTGGTTCAATCCAGTGGCACTCTCGAGGCTGCGCCGGCCATGGGATTCGCCGACATTATCGGAGATATTACAGAGACTGGTTCGACCATTCGCGAAAATCGCTTGAAGCAGATCAGCGGCGGCACTGCCATGACTTCGGACGCCTGCGTCATTGCCAGAAGAATGCACCCTGAGCTTGACAACAACCAGCTCGTCGCTGCACGCTTTCTTCTTGAGATGATGGAGGCTCGCCTTGGAGCCAGGACCTTTGTCAGGGTCACTGCGAACATGAAGGGCGAGACAGCTGATGAGGTCGCCGAATATGTACTGCGACACCCCGACATATCAGGACTGCAGGGTCCTACGATTTCCAGAGTGTTCACACCGAATGGCGCCAGCTGGTTCGCCGTGACTGTAATCATCGATGAGAACCGTCTTCTCCCTGCTGTCGATACCCTCCGGGAAATCGGAGGCACTAGCGTTACGGTGGATAAGCCAACCTACGTTTTTCAGTCTGCGTTAACCTCATACTCGCGGCTCGTCCAGGCCATGTCCGATGCCTAACCTACCCGCCCACATACAGCTCGCTAAGTCTGCTGCCTCGCGCCTTAGGCACCCCGACATCGAGTCAAATATCGGATACTTCTGTATTGGAGCCACCGCGCCGGACATCCGGGCGCTGACCAAGAGAGCCCGTTCCGAGTATCACTTTGTGGATCTGGACTTCGAGACTGTAGGTGCGGGCGTGAGAACGATGTTCGCCGCCTATCCAGAGCTCATGAATGCGGCAGAGCACGACGGTCCCACTCGTGCGTTCATGGCCGGATACATAACGCATCTGCTTGCGGACGAGTCTTACATCGTTCAGATGTTCAGGCCGTACTTCGGAGCGGACGGAGTATTCGAGGATAGTGAGTTAGCAAAGGTTCTGGATCGTGCGCTCCAACTCGACTTCGACCGGCGTGTCTGGGACGATGCCAAAGGTGCCATTGCCCAGGCGGAGGTGGAGTTGGAGAACGTTAACGTCAGGTTTCTGCCAACCGACGACCTCCTCCAGTGGAATGAGTGGGTACATAGAGTGGTTGATGGAGGATTCTCTTGGGAACGCCTGCGGTTTATGGCGCGGCGAATTGCGGCCGGCGATGAGCAGCATCCGGCATATGGCCACGCGGAGGCCTTCCTGGATTCAGTAGATGGCTGGCTGGCGACTCTTTATGAGTCCGTTCCCAGATCAAGAGTCGAAGAGTTTACGGCGGATGCGATCGACACACTGACCGACGGACTCAGGACGTACCTGTCGTGAGGATCGTATTTGGGGTGAATGACGCACGTGCAGCCTTGTCAGAGGGACGACGTCTTGATCTAGCCACTGTTCCTTCGGTATTTCTGGACACGACCGAGCGAGTCTTCGGGGAAAGGCTTTCACCGATCGATACGGTGTCCAGGATAATCGATTCCGTGAAAAGCGACGGTGACCAAGCGGTTAGGACTCTGACCGCTCAACTGGAGGGTATGGAGTATCAGCGCCTCGAGGTTACTGCCGCAGACATTTCGGCTGCCGCAGACACGGTTGACTCACGAGTGGTCGAGGCATTCGGTTACGCAGCCGATAGGATCAGGCGATTTCACGAAGCGGCTAAACCCCGCGACTGGATGGACTTCATGTCCGGTTACGGGTGCATCTTCAGGGCGTGTGAATCAGTGGGCATTTATGTGCCTGGCGGCAGTGTTCCATTGCCCTCTACTGTACTAATGACTGCAATCCCGGCGCGTGTCGCTGGTGTGAGGGATGTCATTCTGTGTTCGCCTGCCAGTAGAGACGGCTTGCCTGATCCCACGGTTCTGGCTGCGGCAAGGATTGCCGGCGTGGACAGAGTTTTTGCAATCGGGGGAGCGCAGGCTGTGGCAGCGATGGCGTATGGCACTGAGACGGTCCCCAAGGTAGATATGGTTTGCGGGCCCGGCAATGTCTTTGTCACTCTTGCCAAGAAACTAGTCTACGGAGACGTCGGAATCGATGGATTGTATGGCCCGACCGAAACCCTGATTGTTGCAGACCACACGGCCAACCCGACCTTCTGCGCTGCGGATCTGCTGGCGCAGGCCGAGCACGACCCTATGGCCAGACCGGTGCTTCTGTGTACTTCGAAGTCTCTTGCAGATAGTGTAAGCCGCGAAGTGGATGCTAGGTTGCGAAGACTCGAACGCGCCTCGGTTGCTAGCGCTTCCGTGGAGGGGCAGGGGTGCATCGCAGTAATCCCCGACTTGGCAGACGCTATCGAGATTGCGAACTGGTTTGCGCCTGAGCACATGTGCCTCAGCGTTGAGGACCCATGGTCATGGATAGGTAGCATCAGGAATGCCGGGGCGCTGTTCATAGGTGATTTCTCACACGAAGTGCTTGGCGATTACGTGGCAGGGCCCAGCCACGTAATGCCGACGTCAGGCACTGCGAGGTTCAATTCTGGCGTTGGTGTGCATACGTTCTTGAAGACAACGCCAGTTATAGCTTTCGACAATGAAGAATCAATAGCGCTATCTGATGCGGCAGCTATTATGGCGCGCGCGGAAGGCCTAACAGCCCACGCGGAGGCTGCCGAGATACGGCGGGAGTTGGCCTAACAGGCCATCGGAGGAGAAGAGGAGACAGCAGTGACAAACAAGCGTATAGAAAAGCTAATCAGACCTCATTTGACTTCGGTTCAGACCTACCAACCTGTTGATCCACCGGAGGTTCTCGCGCAGCGTGCCGGAATCCCGGCGGAATCGATCGTTAAGCTGAATGGAAACGAGAATCCCTACGGACCCTCTCCCAAGGCCGCTGAGGCAGTGTATTCTGCCGATCTTCACATCTATCCGGACCCGTTTCAGCGCAAACTGCGCGCTGCGCTTTCCGAATACACCGGGTTCGGTCCCGAGAGTATCATTGCCGGGGCGGGCAGCGACGAACTGATTGACCTGCTGTTCAGGCTGTTCATAGAGCCCGGAGACACCATCCTGGACTGTGAGCCGACCTTCGCTATGTACGCTTTCTGTGCAAGAGTCGCGGGCGGAGAGCTGCGGTTGATCCAGAGAGACGAGCTGTTCGAGATAGACTTGCAGGCCGTCAGGGACGCCATTGACGACAAGACTAAGATTATATTCATCAGTTCCCCTAATAACCCCACTGGGAACATGGCATCGGAAGATCAAGTCAGGGCGTTATTGGAAACCGGTCTCGTCGTGGTGGTAGACGAAGCGTACTATGAATTCAGTGGTGAGACGGCCGCCGGCCTGATTGAAGAGTATGACAATCTGGTGGTGCTGCGAACGATGAGCAAGTGGGCAGGACTGGCAGGACTGCGGATTGGCTATGGCATCATGGACAGTGCGTTGGTCGATCACATAGTCGACATCAAGTCCCCCTACAACGTGAACATTGCAGCTGAGGCCGCCACTTTGGCTTCGTTAGAAGACAGTGAATACTTATTGGGAAACGTCCAGTCAATCGTGAACGATCGCGAGTCAATGTACCAGGCCCTTGAAGAGGTTGATGGGCTGAAGCCATGGCCCTCTCATGGTAACTACATCCTATGTCAGCTTGATGGGCCCGAAAAGGCAGCGAGTATGGCCGATCAGTTGGCGGCGAGAGGAATATTCGTAAGGAGCTTCGGCTCTGATCGTTTGACAGACTGCTTCAGGGTCGCGATCGGGACCCCCGATGAGAATGCAGCATTCCTGAACGCTGTTCGGGAGATTGCCGAGTGACTTCCGGAGACAGAGTTGGGCGGATTGAGAGGTCTACTGCGGAGACTGAAATCTCCCTCGAACTAAATATCGACGGGACTGGCGAGTACGACCTGCATCTCCCCAATAGCATGTTTGAACATCTTCTTGCACAGCTCTCGCGGCATGGGTTGATAGACCTCAGTGTTACCGCCGATGGCGATATCGACGTGGGTCTGCACCATCTGGTTGAGGATGTCGGGATAGTACTAGGTAGAGCGCTGGCCGAAGCAGTAGGGGAGGGAACGGGCATCAGAAGGGCGGCGCACACATTCATGCCTCTGGACGAGACGCTGGCGTTCACTGCCGTGGACTTCGGAGGTCGCGGATACGCTGTCATCGAGGCTGACATCGGAGACAGCGATATGGGCGGACTGTCCGGCGACTTAGTGCGGCACTTCCTGGAATCTCTTGCCAGGGAAGGGCGGTTCAACCTGCATGTTCGGCTGGTATCCGGCGTGAACAACCACCATAAGGCTGAGGCTATCTTCAAGAGTCTCGCTAGGTCTCTGAGGTCAGCACTTGAACACGACCCCCGCAGGTCAGGCCAGGTCCCAAGTACCAAGGGGACGATCTCTTCCTAGGACAGTTATGGTGAAGCGGGTTCGATCGATTCCAACTCGAATCTGAATTCCTCAATAATGGGATTAGCCAAGAGTTGATCGCACATTTCCGATACCCGGTCGCCCGCTTCGTCAACGTCCTCTTGATCTAGCCTGATCTCCATGTACTTGCCCGCCCGCACGTCGGCGACCGTGTCGAAGCCTAGCTGGTGTAGTCCCCCAAGGATGGTTAGGCCTTGAGGGTCGTTGACGCTGGGTTTCAGCGTGATGTAGATTCTGGCGAGAAACATTACGCTTACCGTGGCAACCTGTACTCAGGCGCGTTTGGCGAACTCTCATGAGCGTTGACAAAGGATCGAATTCGATCCTCGTCAAACTCATCGAACCGATCCAGGAATGTCCAGGCTGTCAGAGCGATTCGATTGTCCATACCAGTGTATGGGCTCATCAGCAGCTTCCCACCGCCGTCGATCCCCTCTTGTACCAGCCCGGTAAGCTGCGCCTCGAGTTCAGGGCACCCCTCCGGACAGTCGTAGTGAACGTTGATATACCCGTGCTCCAGATTGTGCAGCAACACCTCGTCTGCAATTGGCTCGTCGTAGATTCCCCAGCGGGCCGGTGCGAGCGGTAGGTCGTAGTGCCAGCCAGAAGTTGGCGGGACCGAATTGTACTGGGGATGGTCCTCTCCTGGACTCACATGCGTCTGGCCCTGATTCTCGATTCGGAGGCCTGGACCGTCGGGAGTACCTCCCTGGAAGAGGTTCTGCAGTGGGAGTCCTGGTAGAATAATCGACAGTACGAGGGTAGATGCGATCAACCCGACTGCGATGCCTCCAGCCCATATGTAGATGCGACGACGTCTTTGCCTACGGGCCCGTCGTGCACGACGGGCCTGGGTGGGTGTCAGTCTCGTTCGAGAGGTACTGCCTCCCGGTGCTGTTGCCATGTGTATTTCGACTCCCCGGCGGCTGGATACTATTGAAGCTCAAGCCCCGTGAGCTTGCTGAACGCTTCGGCATAACGCTCGGTTGTCCTAGCTACGACGTCCTCGGGCAACTCTGGTGCCGGTGGCTCGTGATCCCATCCTGAGGCATCCAGCCAGTCCCGAACAAACTGTTTGTCGAAATTGGGCTGAGACTTTCCGGGCTCGTATCCGGTTACGTCCCAGAATCTGCTGGAGTCCGGCGTCAAGAGCTCATCGATGAGTGTCAACTCGCCGTCGATTGTGCCGAATTCCAACTTGGTGTCCGCAATTATTATTCCCCGCTCTTTCGCGAAGTCTCTGGCGAACTCGTAAACCTCAATCGTGGTGTCGCGCAGCCGGTCGGCCATTTCCTGTCCGACCATGCCAATGACTTCGTCATAGCTCATGTTTTCGTCGTGCCCGACCTCAGCCTTAGTGGTAGGAGTGAAGAGCACTTCTGGAAACTGGTCGCCTTCCTGAAGACCAGCTGGCATAGGTCTGTCCTGTACTGTTCCTGACTTCTTGTATTCAGACCAGGCTGAGCCCGTGATGAAGCCACGTACGACGCACTCGACGTCGATCCTGTCAGCCTTCTTGACGACCATCGCGCGCTTGGTGACCTCGTCAGGGATGTTAAGGTCTGAACGGTCCGCCGCCAACTCGATTAAGTGGTTTGGGACGATATGGGAGGTCTTGTCGAACCAGAACGCGGAGATCTGATTGAGTACGGCTCCTTTGTTGGGAATGCCGGTGGGTAGCACGACGTCGAACGCCGAAATGCGGTCGGTAGCGATCATCAACAGCTTGTCATCGTCCACCGGATAGGTGTCTCTAACCTTGCCTCGATAGAGCAGATCGGGCAGATTGGTCTCTGTGATGGCTGTCATGGGGTCTGTGACTCCTCCGTGGATTCGATGTTAATTTAGGCCGATTCGATCGAAAACTTCATCCACGAATCGGACGTAGTAGCCATAGTCAAATGTGCCGCTCAGCTCGGACTGGCTGATGTACTTGGTCACGGTTGGATCGCGACGAACGAGATCTCGAAAGTCCTCGTCTTCATCCCAAGTGCGAGCAGAGTTCGTTTGCATCACCTTGTAGGCGTCATCGCGGCTGACACCCTTCTCGATCAGGGTAAGCATCAACCGCTGCGAGAAGAGCAGTCCTCTGGTTAGTTCCATGTTTTGAAGCATACGCTCGGGATAAACGCGCATTCCGGTGACGATCCCGGTGAACAGGTCAAGAATATAGTCCAGTGCCATGCAGGAGTCCGGAAGGATCAATCTCTCGGCCGACGAGTGACTTATGTCTCGCTCTCCCCAAAGGGCGACGTTCTCCAGTGCGGTAACCGCATGACCTCGAATAAGTCGAGACAGGCCGCAGATTCTTTCGCTCAATTCTGGGTTGCGCTTGTGAGGCATCGACGACGATCCGGTCTGACCCTCGGAGAAAGGCTCCTCGACTTCCCGAACCTCCGTACGTTGAAGTCCGCGGATCTCGGTCGCGAACTTCTCCAGCGAGGCAGCTATGATCGCCAGGGTTGTGACGAACCCGGCGTGGCGATCTCGCTGCACAACCTGATTGGAGACGGGCGCGGCCCCAATACCAAGTTCATTGCACACGGCCGCCTCGACGTCGGGCGACACTGTGGCGTGCGTTCCAACCGGCCCGGAAATCTTTCCAACCGCTATGTCCTTTCTCGCGTTGCACAGGCGTTCGCGGTTTCGCCTCATTTCATCCCACCATAAGGCCAGTTTCAATCCAAATGTGATCGGTTCAGCATGTACTCCGTGGGTGCGACCCATCATTAGTGTCTTCTTATGTTCACGGGCGCAATTTCCAAGTGCATCTAGACACTGGTCGATCTCGTCGCCGAGGGCGTCAGCTGCAGCCACCATCTGAAGACTGGTCGCGGTGTCCCACACGTCGCTAGTGGTAAGTCCCAGGTGGAGCCAGCGCCCTTCGGGCCCTAGCCCCTCGGTGACTGAACCGAGGAAGGCGGTCATGTCGTGTCTGGTTACGCGAAGGATCTCGTTCAGGCGTTCGATGTCGTATTGAGCCTTGCGCAGCTTGTGCATGTCCTCTGAAGGAATGACCCCTGCGGCCGTCCACGCCTCGCATACCGCAAGCTCTACCAGCAGCCACTTATCGTACTTACTCTCATCGGACCAGACCCGCTTCATTCGAGGCCGGGCGTATCGTTCAATCATGTTGCCTTTCCGTTATCGTCAGCGGTTTCTGAGGCCCTCTCGGTAATCGTCATAGGCTTGACCGATCTCTGGGTGCTTGCCGCCCAGTATCTGCGCCGCGAGAAAGGCGGCGTTGCGCGCCCCCCAAGAGCCCACGGCTACACACGCTACAGGTATTCCGGGAGGCATCTGTGCTATGGCATAAAGCGCGTCAATGCCCTTAAGGTCGCTGGATGGGATTGGCACGCCAATAATCGGCATTGTTGTCCACGATGCAAGCACGCCCGGAAGGCCGGCGGACCCTCCCGCACCGGCGATGATGACTTCAATCCCTCGGTCTCTTGCGGTAACTCCATAATCGCGGACCCTGTCGGGTGTACGATGGGCGGACATTACCTCAACCTCGTGGTCGATACCCATTTGGTTGAGAACCTCAACAGTCGCGTCCATCGCGGGCCTGTCAGAGCTGCTGCCCATTAAAACTCCTACGAGCGGCATTATTCCTCCTCAGATTGATGCTGCGATGTCTGTTCTAAAATAGGCATTGGCGAATTCGACTTCATTTGCTACTTCGTATGCGCGGCGTCGAGCGTCGGCTATATCGGAGCCGCGTGCTGTTGCTGTAAGAACCCTTCCTCCGGACGTTACTGTACTTCCATCGTGGATGCGTGTACCTGCGTGAAAGATGACGCTGTCATTCGTGTTGGAGGGGAGTCTACTAACATCCACTCCTGTCTCGTACGCTGCGGGATAACCTTCGGATGCCATCACGATGCCAACCCACGGGTCAGGCGACCACTCAACGCTGCATTCCGACAGATGACCGTTGATCGCCGCAAACACTACATCCAGCAGGTCCGACTTCAGTCTGGGCAGGACAACTTGAGCCTCAGGGTCTCCCATCCGGCAGTTGAATTCGAACACTCTCGGACCTTGGTCCGTGAGCATGATGCCGCCGTAGAGTATCCCACGGAATGGACATCCCATGTCTGCCATCTCTTTCGCCACTGGGAGCAGGATTCGAGTGCGGACCGATTCTTCTAGCTCAGCGTCCCAAAAGGGTGGGGGACTGTAACTCCCCATGCCTCCTGTGTTGGGTCCGATGTCATTGTCGTAGACGCGCTTGTAGTCACACGCGACAGTCAGTTCCGAGACGTATTCGCCATCCAAGAAAGCGAAGACACTCACCTCCCGTCCCTCCATCCATTCCTCCACCAGCACAGTGTTTCCGGCGCTCCCAAAGGCACGGTCCACAAACATTGAGTGCAGCGCCTCGCGCGCCGACTCTCTGTCTTGGGCAATTAGGACACCCTTACCTGCGGCGAGGCCGTCGGCTTTAACGACAAACGGTGGATCGGACGTCTCTATATGGAGTATGGCAGATTCGAGGTCCGTGTAAACATCGGCTCGGGAAGTGGGCACTCCGGCCTCTGTCATTACCATCTTTGCGAAGGCCTTGCTGGACTCGATACGAGCCGCAGCCTTCGTTGGGCCGAAGACAGGCAGCGAACAGGCGTTGAATCTGTCAACTAGGCCTGCCGCGAGCGGCCCCTCCGGTCCAACTATTGTAAGGTCGACGGCTTCTCGAAGGGCAAGCTCCAGCAGCCCGTCCACGTCCTCAGCGTCAATCTCGATATTTCGACCAAGGTCGGCTGTGCCCGCGTTTCCCGGAGCGATGAGGAGTTCTGGGCAGTGACGACTTTGAGCTGTCTTCCAGGCTAAAGCGTGTTCGCGCGCGCCTCCGCCTACTATCAGAACTTTCAACAGCTCGCTCCCGGCTTCCCGAGCTGAAAGTTGCAGGAAAGCCATAGACTTGGGCAGGCTCCGAAGCCCTTGTGTTCTACTTCGACGGTCATTCCCACTCTATCGTGCCTGGAGGCTTGCTGGTGATGTCGTACACGACTCGATTGACGCCGGGAACCTCGTTCGAGATCCTGCTCGACATTCGCGCCAACACCTCGTGAGGGATTCGCGCCCAGTCCGCAGTCATGGCATCATCGCTGGTGACCGCGCGGATGGCGATCACGTTGCCGTACGTCCTGAAATCTCCGGTCACGCCAACGGACCTGGAGTCGGTGAGAACCGCGAAGCTCTGCCAGAGCTCGTGATAAAGGCCATTGCGCTCGACTTCTTCCATGACTATTCGGTCAGCATCTCGTAGCGTTGACAGCGCGTCATGAGTTACTTCACCGATGATCCTGATCGCGAGGCCAGGACCCGGAAATGGCTGCCTGTTAACAACCTCCTCCGGTAGGCCCAGCTCGAGGCCGACCTGCCTCACTTCGTCTTTGAACAGGAAGCGCAGAGGCTCGACTAGGTCCATTCGCATGTGTCCGGGCAATCCGCCCACGTTGTGGTGTGTCTTGATCTTTGCCGAAACGGTATCGCCTGGAACTTGGCTCTCGATTACATCCGGGTAGAGCGTACCCTGGGCGAGAAAGTCCACCTGACCAAGTGTGGAAGCCTCTTCTTCAAATACGTTGATGAACTCTTCACCAATGATCTTGCGTTTGACTTCCGGGTCAGTCACTCCTCTGAGCGCACCCAGGAAGCGCTCGGTGGCGTCAACGTAGGACAAGTTCATCTCCATGTAGCTCTCGAACGTGTCCCTGACGCGTTCTGGCTCGCTGTGGCGCAGCAGACCGTTATTGACAAACACGCATGTTAGTTGGTCTCCCACTGCCACATGGACAAGGGACGCCGCAACTGCGGAATCCACTCCACCGGATAGTGCGCAGATGACCTTGCCGTCCCCGACCTTTCCTCTTATGGAGGCAACTGACTCCGCCACGAAGTTTCCCGGAGTCCAAGAACCTAAGCACCCGCATACTTCATAGAGAAAGTTGCGAATCAGCCTGCATCCCTCGGGAGTGTGGACGACTTCAGGGTGGAATTGCAGGCCCAGACGCCCCGAGCCGTCGCCAAGTGCGGCTATCGGTGAGTTGTCTGTGCTGGCCAGCGACCTGAAACCCTGAGGCATCTCCACGATATTGTCGCCGTGACTCATCCACACCTGAGGGGAGTCGGAAACATTGAGGAACAGCGGTTCTCCGGGCCTGATCTCACTCAGCTTTGCATAACCGTATTCGCGGTGAGACCCTGGGGCAACACGGCCACCAAGCTGGTGGACCATGGCCTGCATACCGTAGCAAATGCCCAGAAGCGGAAGGCCGGAGTCGTACACCCACTGTGGGGCAAGCGGCGCGCCCGCCTCATAGACGCTTGCGGGTCCGCCCGATAGGATCACGCCCTTAGGATTGAGCGGTTCAATCGTCTCCCAGGGCGCAGAATGTGGAACCAGTTCGCAATACACGTTGGCCTCTCTGACCCTGCGGGCAATCAGACGTGAGTACTGCGACCCAAAGTCCATAATGATGATGGACTCTCTCGAAGCGGGTGCTTCGGAGGAACTGCCTAGCAACTGTCCGTTGTTCTTAGGCACCGGATTTGTGTGCGCCAACGCCCCCAGACTGCTACTGGAAGTAGGCGTTCCAAGTGACGATTCAGGGCGGGGTTCAGGCATGGCTCCGATCAGGTTTCAGGCTAGCACCTGTGTTATATTTGGGTCAAGCGAGCTCCCATTTATATGACCTCCGATTGGCTAGGCACATGCAGCGAGAGACGTGCAGGAATCCGAACGTCACAACATGCTTTCCACATCGATAGATCGCGCGGTCGCTATTTTGCAGCGGGGAGGCGTCATTGGGATTCCTACGGATACCGTGTATGGCATCGCTGCGAATGCACTTGACGAGGAGGCGGTGGGCCGAGTGTTCCGGCTAAAGAGCAGGGAAGATACGAGTCCCATACCGGTGCTTATCGGTGAAGTCGATGACCTCTTTAGGTACGGTACTGACATTAGTGACGAGGCAGTGGCCTTAGCGGAAGCCTTCTGGCCAGGACAACTCACGATCGTCGTGTCCAAGTCCGACCGGATCCCTTACGTCGTGTCAGGCGGTCTCGACACCGTGGGTCTGCGCATTTCCGACCACCCAGTGCCAGACCGGATAATTTCGTCCCTGGGCGCTCCAATTACGGCCACGTCCGCCAACGTCAGCGGCACTGAGTCTCTGGTCTCGGCAGCCTCTGTGTTAGAACAGCTCGGAGCCAGTCTGGACCTTGTGTTCGACGGCGGCCAACTCACTCCATCAAGGCCCTCTACGGTAGTCGATACGACCTCTAAACCGGCGAGGATTCTTCGTGAGGGAGTGGTGTCTACGGCGGCGATAGAGCATGTGACAGGGTCTGTTTCTAGCATGTAGAATCGTTCCAGAGGTTCGAGCGCCCGATAGGGCATTCCCCTTGCCTCTCTGGCGACCCTGACTCTCCTTTGGAAGTTGCACTATTGGAATCCTCATCACACCTCGACCAGTACGGTCTGCTCGTCGACAGTGAGTTACGGCGTGTGGTTGCTGAGCGCAATCTGCCGCTCTATTCAATGATGGGCCACCAATTGGGGTGGACGTCTGATTCTGAGAGTAGCTCAAGCTTGGAACCGAGAATTCTCGGTTCAATCTGCTTGGGGACTAGCGCCTCAGTTGGAGGACACATCGAGGATGCATTGCCAGCTGCTGCCGCGATCGAACTCGTACAAAACTTCTGCGAGATCCACGATGACATTCAAAGTGGACGGGTGGAGAGGCGTGGCCGGGACTCAGTCTGGTGGAAGTGGGGACCAGCTCAAGCCATCAACACCGGCGATGGAATGCACGCCCTTGCACGTATGGCCCTGCTTGGAATGATGGACAGGGGATTCGGCTCGGAGACTGTCTTCGAGGCTATTCAGATCCTGGATCGTGCGAGCCTTGCGACCTGTGAAGGCAGGTTTATGGAGCTTGAAGCACAAGAGAGGCTGGACGTGTCGTCCGAATCATATCTTGCCATGGCCTCATTGAAGACTGGCTCCCTCTTTGCCTGTGCGGCCGAATTTGGGGCCCTGGTAGCGGGCGCGGATACCGACGTTAGGAGCAGATTCTCAGAGTGGGGCGCGAACCTTGGTGTGGCCGTGCAGATCGCCGATGACCTGGAGCAAATCGTCAATGCTCTCGAAGAAGGCGGCACGCCATCCGACGATATGATGAACAAGCGGAAATTGTATCCCGTAGTCTGGTCGTTCGAGGCGGCCACTTCAAGGCAGCGGAGACAGCTTGGTGACTTCTACTTCAAACGTGTCCTGGACCCGTCCGATGTCAGAAACTTGGCAAGACTGGTTGACTGCATTGGGGGAACCGCACAAACTAGGTCGCTGGTCGATTCTCAGCTCGACCGTGCTAGGGAGTCCTTAGCGGTCGCCCTTGAAGACGGCGCAAGCGATGCGAACCTTGAAAATCTTGTGCGCGACGTAGTCAGGTCTGTCTGATGTCCCGAAAAAGGAGTATCCGTGATCTCTCCTTGAAGCCCGGGACCGCGGTCCTGGTTAGGGTCGACTACAACGTTCCTTTTGAGCCTGGGACCAGGAACATTTCTGATGACAGTCGGATTGCTGCTTCTGTAGATACTATCAGATACTTGAAGTCCCGAAGCTGCCGTGTCATTTTGTGTTCTCACTTAGGGCGTCCCCGCGGTCAACGCAGCACGGAATTTAGCCTGGCACCTGTAGTGCTTCGTCTATCCGAGATCCTTGGAGAGACGGTTACTTTCGTAGACGATTGCGTTGGACCGGAGACAGAAGCCGCGATTCAGCAGATGCCGCAGGGATCGGTCACTCTACTCGAGAATCTGAGGTTCCACCCGGGGGAGGAGACCAACGACGCCGCATTCGCTCAGCAACTAGCTGGCCTGGCTGACTGCTATGTGCATGATGGGTTCGGAGCAGCCCACCGGAAACATGCCTCGACATATGGAGTTGCCCAGTACCTTCCTGCGGCGGCTGGATTGCTTATGGAGCGAGAAATCGTCGCTCTGAGCAGGGTCGTAGAGGAGCCTGGAAATCCGTATGCCGTAGTCGTCGGCGGTGCTAAAGTAATGGATAAACTTCCTCTCATCCAGAACCTAGCACCGAAGGCCGATATGTTTCTAATCGGCGGCGGCATGGTCGCCTCATTTCTTGCGTCAGCGCATTCAGCGTCGGGGAGAGGGGAGGGGATTCACGAAGAACGTGCTCTCGCCAGAAGCATCTTGGATGACGCTCGGCATCGAGGGTATGAGGTAGTCACGCCGGTTGACGTCGTGGCGGCAAATCGATTTGCCGAAGACTCAGAGTGGCAAGTATGCCGATCCGATCTTGCTCCTGCATGTCACCCGGTTTTGGACATTGGCCCAGAGACCGTCAAACTGTATGCTGAGCACCTCTCGGACGCCCGGACCATTGTCTGGAACGGGCCAATGGGCGTTTTTGAGTGGGCACCTTTCGCCCATGGAACTAGAGGCGTCGCGGAGGCGATTGCCGGCGCTGACAACGCATTCACCGTAATTGGCGGCGGGTCGACGTCCGATGCAGTCTCCTCAATGGGCCTCTCCGACCGGTTTTCGCATGTATCGACTGGTGGAGGAGCCACTCTGGAATACCTGGAGGGCAAGGAGCTGCCAGGGATCGACGCCCTGGACGACGTTCAGGCCTAGACCTGCCCTGTCGAAATACCTGGAGTATCCGTGAGCCTGCGATACCAATGATCGATCATCCATTTCTGGCCGAACTGTGCGCTCCCAACGACAGTAAGATCATTCTGCTGGTCGTCGATGGTCTCGGCGGATTGGCCCGGCCCGAGACAGGTAGGTCGGAGCTAGAGGAGGCTCGCACTCCACATTTGGACGAATTGGCCCGGAAGAGCGCATGTGGGCTGACTGTCCCTTTGGGCCCTGGTATAACGCCAGGAAGTGGCCCAGGGCATTTGGCTCTATTTGGTTACGACCCGCTCAGGTACGTGATTGGCCGCGGTGTTCTCGAGGCACTCGGGATCGGCATCGATCTGGGACCGGAAGACATAGCTGTGAGAGGCAATTTCTGCACTGTCGACGATCGTGGACTACTTGTGGATCGTCGGGCAGGGCGCATTAGGTCTTCGGATTCCGAACCACTAGTGCACCAGTTGGCAGAAATCAATGTCGAAGGTGCAGAGCTGTTAGTAAGGCCTGTGCAGGACTATAGGTTCGTTGTCGTTTTCCGTGCTGAGGGCCTTGGTCAGGACGTGAGTGATACTGATCCACAGCGCCTGGGAGTTCAAGCTCTGGATCCAGTGGGATCTGATAAACAGTCGGGCGCGACCGCTGAGAAAGCGTCACAGTTCATAGAGAACGCTCGGGATATTCTCGGTTCTAGGAAAACCGCGAATATGGTGCTGATGCGCGGGTTCTCCAGGATTCCAAGTTGGCCTCAGTTCGGACCTAGCTATGGCTTGAATCCATGCGCGGTTGCAGCCTACCCCATGTATCGGGGGCTCGCGAGTCTAGTGGGAATGACAGTATTGTCGACAGGCCGCGACTTCGACGCAGAATTGGATACCGTGGAAGAGCACATGCGTGAGCATGACTTCGCGTTCCTGCATTACAAACCAGCGGACGCGGCCGGAGAGGACGGAGACTTTGACGAAAAGGTCAAAATGCTTGAAGAACTGGATCGGAGGATTCCAAGGCTACTGGGCCTTGGTGCGGATGTCCTTGCCGTGGCGGGAGACCACTCCACGCCATCGGTTCTTGGTGCGCACAGTTGGCATCCCGTCCCACTGCTGATCAATTCGGATTTAACTACTGGTGCCGGATCGGCTGCGTTCAACGAGCGTTCGTGTGCTGCGGGACAGCTTGGCACACAGCAAGCCACATCGTTGATGCTTCAGCTACTTGCCCATGCTGGGAAGCTCAAGAAGTTCGGCGCGTGAAAGTGAGAACGTTCGCGCAAAGAAGCAAGACTCCATAGAGATTGGATAGTGAACACAGAACATGCGTAGAGCGACAATTGTTGGAAACTGGAAAATGAACAAGACGCCGACAGAGGCTGAGCTTCTGGCGGCCGATGTCAGGGATAGATTGGCTGACCATGCAGGATCAAGTGTAGTTGTCTGCCCACCGTCCATTGCGCTCGCGACGGTCTGCAGAGTGCTTGAGAATTCGCAGATCGCCGTGGGGGCGCAGAATGTCCACTCGGCGACCGATGGGGCCTTCACGGGCGAAATCTCCGCTGAAATGGCTCGCGAAGTCGCTAGGTACGTCATAGTCGGTCACTCTGAGCGCAGAACGCTCTTTGGCGAGACGGACGATTTCATTAGCCGGAAGGTAGCCGCCGTGGTGAAAGCTGGCTTGCGTCCGATTCTGTGCGTAGGAGAGCCGGCCGAAGTGCGAATCGGCGGAACTACTGAGGAATTCGTCACAGGACAGCTAACGGAAGGTCTGTCGTATGTTGCGGACGTCTCCAGCATTCTTGTGGCATATGAGCCGGTCTGGGCCATTGGCACCGGACAGGCTGCGACTTCGCAGGCGGCACAGGAGGTGGCTGGCGCTCTTCGAAGTACACTTCGAAACCTCCACGGAGCAGTGGCGGACGAGGTGCCCTGTCTGTACGGAGGGAGTGTAAACTCAGCTAACATCTCTGAATTCCTAGAACAGCCGGACATCGATGGGGCGCTTGTAGGAGGGGCGAGTCTGGAGGCGGATTCTTTCGCCGCCATAGTGAAAGCCGCGACTGAGGCCCAGCAGTAGACGGCTTCGCCGAGACCTAGTTGTGCTGCCATACATAATTCTGTCCTCATGGACAGAGAATCGGTCTGTGTAGGGTAGGGGTCTGAGATGCTGGAGCCGATGCTTCAGGACACGACTCGTGCCGCCTGCTCGGATGGAGGAGGTGCTGACATGCCGTTAGCCGCGGCCGCCCCGATTCAACGGTCTGACAGCAGAGACCGCCTAGTTGCGATAGTTGGGCCAACCGCCGTCGGAAAAACCGATCTGGCGATGAAGTTGGCGCAGCATGTGTCTGTCGAAATTGTAGGTGCCGACAGTCGCCAGGTGTATCGTTACATGGACATCGGCACCGCCAAACCATCGCCTGAAGAGCGTGCGTCGGTCACGCATCATCTTGTTGACATAATCGATCCGTGTGACGAATTCAGTTTGCAGAAATATATATATTCGGCAAAACAAGCAATCCCAAACGCAAAGCGAAGCGGTAACGTGTCGCTTCTGGTTGGAGGCACAGGCCAGTATATTAAGGCACTTCTTGAAGGATGGACAGTTCCACCTGTGCCCCCGGACTTTCATCTGCGTTGCCGGCTTGAGGCCGATCTTGCGGCTAGCGGAGTCGATCGACTTGTGGCGGAACTTCGGAGTGTTGACCCGGCGGCACTTGAAGCAGTCGACCTGAAGAATCCACGTCGAATAATCAGGGCCATTGAAAGGGCCTTAGCTGGTCATCCCTGGGGAGCTCATCCGAATAAGGTAGCACCCAACTTCGACTCGATAGTGATTGGCCTTAGCGCCGACCGGACGCAGCTGTACGCCAAGGCGGACCTCCGGCTCGATGCAATGATGACCAACGGATTCCTGGCTGAAGTAGGAGGGCTCTTGGATGCAGGATACGCTCCCGAATTGCCCGCGATGAGTGGGATAGGCTACAGTGAACTGGTTGATCACCTGCTAAACGGTGCTGATTTGAAAGATGTCGTACAGAGGGCAAAGTATCGAACCCATCGCTACATCCGCCAGCAGTTCAACTGGTTCAGGGCCTCTGACACGAGGATCAACTGGTTCGAAATGTGCGATACTGACGCGGCGGTTGAATACGCTCTGTCTTGGATCGAGTCGTCAAAATTCTAATATAAACGCTGCTTTATACATTCAAAAACAGGGGAGCCTTATGAAATTCGTCAAGTTCCATGGGGCAGGTAACGACTACATCTATATGGATGCCCGCGACCTGGAGGCGCACGGCCAAGATCGAAACTGGCCTGAGGTTGCACGCCGTGTGAGCGACCGTCACTTTGGTGTCGGGTCTGACGGTCTAATCCTGCTCCGTTCGTCGGAAATAGCGGACGCCAGAATGCAGATGTTCAATGCTGACGGCTCCGAAGGATCGATGTGTGGTAACGGAATCCGTTGTCTTGTGCGTTTCGGTTTAGATGTTAAAGCCCTGCCATCCGGTAATACCGCGTTCGATATCGAGACGGCGTCGGGTGTGCTAAATGTCCGACCTATCTGGTCAGATGGCCTGATGGCGCGCGCGTCAGTGAGCATGGGAAGTCCAAGGTTGAACGCTCAGGAGATTCCCGTTGACGTCGCCGGTGAACAAGGAGAAGTTCTAGACCATACACTAACTGTAGCTGGCCACGATCTGTTGCTCAGCTGCGTTTCAATGGGAAATCCTCACTCTGTTATGTTTCTTCAGGATTGTGTGGAAGGCTTTCCACTGACTGAGATAGGGCCGCTGGTGGAGCGAAATCCAATGTTTCCTGAAGGTGTGAACTTCGAGATCGTCAACGTTGTTGACAGAGGCCGCATCAGAGTGCGTGTGTGGGAGCGAGGGTCAGGTATTACCCTAGCGTGTGGGACCGGGGCATGTGCGGCGGTTGTGGCATCTCGGCTGCACGGTCTAGTCGACGACGAAGTTCTTGTCGAGCTGCCTGGGGGCGAGCTGACTGTCATCTGGTCGGGCCAGGGAAATGTGACACTGGAGGGGCCAGTCTCGCGCGTTTTTGAAGGGGATTGGACTGAATAGTGCTGCATGAGCGTTATTGCCGTTGTAGTTAGGTAAAGGTGTTTTGCGGTCACTATCTGTGCAATTTTGCTGTGGTTTAGTGAGTGCCGGGCTGATGAAATCAGGAACTAACGCCGACTTCGCTTAAAGTTGACCCATCTGCAGCTTGCACCCGGTTTTGCGCCCATAGTACGTTGAAAGGTTGACATATTGTTGTCGTATTATTGTTTTGGATAGCACCCCCATATGTCGCTTGGCTTAGTGCACGAACAGGTTCGCGTCCTTCTTGAACTTGTCCTGCATCAACTGCGCACTAGCAATTTGACTTCGGCGGGTCGGGTCGGTATTTGACCCTTCCCAAAATGCGCTGATACCTTAATTGTTCCTTTACCCTCAGTCGCGGTTGGCTTAACATGTATCGACCAGTCACGCTAGCGCAGGAGCAGAAATGAGATTTGCGAGTCGTGTAGAAAAGATCCCTCCGTACCTGTTCGTGGAGATCAGCAGGAAGATTGCCCAGAAACGTCAAGAGGGAATAGAGGTTATTTCCTTCGGGATCGGAGATCCGGATCTTGAAACGCCGTCTCGGGTCGTTGATGTCCTACGTACTACGGCCGAGGACCTTCCCAATCATCGGTACCCCGAGTCCGATGGCCTTCCCGAGTTCAGGAAGGCGACCGCGAATTGGTACCAGCGCCGGTTCGGCATCTCCCTGGATCCAGACTCAGAGGTAATCTCCCTGATAGGGGCGAAGGAAGGAATCGGACATGCGGCGCTGTGCTTCATTGAGCCTGGTGACATCGCACTTGTGCCGGACCCAGGGTACCCGGTCTATTCGGTCGGAACCTGGTTCGCAGGTGGAGAATGTCACTGGCTGGGTCTGAAAGAGGAGAACGGATGGCTCCCTGATCTGGAGGCAATACCAGAAGACGTCGCCAAACGTGCCAAGGTTATGTGGCTGAATTACCCGAACAACCCGACCGGAGCTGTGGCGGACCTTGGCTATTTCAATAGAGTAGTCGAATTCGCTAAGTCCTACGACATAGCAGTGTTGCATGACGCGTGCTATACCGATGTGACCTTCGACGGATACAGGCACCCTTCATTCTTGCAGGCTGAAGGTGCGATGGATGTTGGGATGGAGTTTCACTCTCTGTCCAAGACATACAACATGACTGGCTGGCGATTGGGAATGGCTGTGGGCAATGCTGCCATGATCAATGCGCTGCTGATCGTCAAATCCAATCTAGATTCGGGTGTGCCCCAGGCGATTCAGTACATGGGCATCGAAGCGCTCAATACTACCGACGAATGGATTGACGAACGCAATGCTGTGTACCAGCGCCGCCGGGACAGGGTTCTTGAAGTGCTTTCCGAAATAGGTCTGGAATTCGATCCGCCGAAGGCGAGCCTGTATGTCTGGGCGCGTGTCCCGGACGGGTCTTCCAGCGGCGACTTCGCCGAGCAGTTGCTTGACCAGTGCGATATCGTTGTCACGCCTGGAGCCGGATATGGCTCCTTTGGAGAGGGATACATCAGGTTCTCCCTCACCATACCTGACGACCAGATGGAGGAAGGCCTCAAGCGGCTCGCAACCTGGAGAGGCTCTACTACGTAGAATGCAGGGCATTCAGGAGGAAGAGCATCGCTAAGAAACTCAAGACCACACGGCCACGTCGCGAGAGGGCGCTCTTGGTAGGCGTAACCCTCAAGCGGAAGATACCTCTCCTGGACCCGCAGGACTCGCTGGACGAGCTGGCGGAGTTGGCGCGGACGGCTGGGGCAACGGAAGTCGGACGTGTAGCTCAGCGCTTGGATAGACCGTCCAACACGTATCTGGGTAAAGGAAAACTCAGCGAGCTCGACGAGACCTGTCGACGCCTCGAAGTCGACACGGTCATCTGCGACGACGAGTTGACGCCAACTCAGCAGCGCAACTTGGAGGACCAACTCGGAGGGCGCAAAGTTCTCGATCGGACAGCACTGATTCTCGACGTGTTTGCCTCAAGGGCTAGGACACGGGAGGGACGACTTCAGGTTGAACTCGCGCAGCACGAGTATCTGCTGCCACGTCTCGCTGGCCAATGGACTCACTTGGAACGGCTCGGAGGCGGCATAGGAACTCGTGGACCAGGAGAGACGCAGATAGAGACCGACCGGAGGCTCGTTCGCGGCAGGCTTCAGAAGCTCAAGTCCGAAATACAGGGCGTCAGGCGGCACCGAAAGCAGCACAGGTCGAAACGCGCTGCCAACCAGATTCCGGTCCTGTCTTTGGTCGGATATACCAACGCCGGCAAGAGCACTCTCTTGAACAGGATCACTCACGCCAAGGTCAGGGCCGAGAACCTGATGTTCTCCACTCTGGACCCCGTAACGCGCCGGATACAGCTGCCTTCGGGACGGCCTGCACTGCTGACCGACACAGTAGGCTTCATCCATAAGCTTCCAACCTCCTTGGTCGCCGCGTTTAGAGCGACTTTGGAGGAGATCGAAGAGTCGTCGCTCATCCTGCACGTCGTCGACTCCACCCACCGCAATGCACCTGAGCAGGTAAGCGTTGTAGAGTCCATCCTGGAAGATCTTGGGCTCAACGACATCCCGGTCATTGCAGCCCTGAACAAGTCAGACCTTAACTCTGAGTCTGAATCTCGGTGGGTGGGACATTCCGTCGACTATCTGAAGACGATGTCCTCAGGGGCTGCGGACTGGGTCCGGGTATCGGCGCTCACTGGGGAAGGCGTCGACTTCCTGCTTGAGAGGGCCGATGTGATGTTAACGTCCGCGGACGCCAACGCGGTGCCTGTCGTCGCCTAGCGAGACTCTAATCTCTTACAACGTCCTTCGTGACCTATGTCCGAACCTGAGGGCAGGGGGCTGGACTCTCGCGGTGGTTGGTTCGCACTATAAATGTTATGTAAAGTAAGAGTGCGGATTCTGTCTGCTTCGGCAGATAACTTGACATAACAAAGTCACAACGAACCATCGTCGAATCCTACGCGACTGACACCTGTACGATCGACTTGCTGACCAGAGCCGAAATCACGGAGGCAAAAACGCCGCCAGCTGCCTGAGGGTCGACAACTGTTAATTCGAGGGCTTCGGCCATAGCCATATCCTCTTGGTCTTCGCCGTCGGCAACAATAACAACCCGGTCTCCAAGTTGGTAAGAAGCCGCGCCGATTGCTAGCCATGTCCTTGTCTGCAAGAGTCGTGCGTCGTCCGATTGATTCGTCTTGGGCCAGACAACCACGCATCCGCGTGCCGACCGGAGAGCCGCTGATTTCGCCAGGCTGACCCCCGTCGACACATGCACATCGATCTCGTTGACCTTTGCAGGTATTGAGAGAGCGCCCATTAGATGCACAATCTCGTCAGCTGCCGTGTCTCCGGCCATTGCCAGAACTAGGACGAATCGCTTTTCGCCTAGCGCGATATCGCTTTCCTCAACGCTATCAAATGGCGATGCCAAAGGGACGTCGGCCGGCTGATCTTCGCTTTCTAGCGTGCCAAGATTGTCGACGACGAGTGAACCTGACTGGTCTGAAACAATCCCGGCGAACAGTCCATTCAGCCTGATGATACGGAGACACTCTTCGGTCAACTCTTGGCGAACCCCCAGCTCGCGGACCAGCGTGTTGGATGCGTACGTGACCTCTGGAAGTTGCTTACCCGAGTGGATTTCGTAGAAACTGCGAAAGGTTTCTGGCTCCATTGCAGCGTTCCAGAGCGCGGTCACCCTCTCATTGGAGTTGCGCGGAGCAGTCAGAGACTCCCCTCGATCGGTCAACTCGATCTGCTCTGACGTATGGGATCCTACCGTCAGCCCATACCTCGACGACGATCCAAGCTTCTGCACAAAAGCACTGCTCCTGGGCGTGGTCCCAAGAGCGTCTGCTAGCAGATCTGTGGGAACAGGCTGCCCACCGTTTACTTCCTGGATAGTCTCCGAAATAGGTATAACCTCTTCGAGCGTATTCACTGGATATGGTCTGGTAAGTCTGGTGCGTCTGGCCAATTTCAGCCTCTTCGCAAAATGCCATTGAAAAAGCGCATAGGGCTATTTCTGAAAACGATGCAGGTTTAGATTCACTTAGATTCGACAACATTTCAATAAGCTTAGCAGATTAAGCTTAGCGGATATTGGGGTGGCCGACAACACGTTGGAACACGGTTTCAGGCCATTCTGAAAACAGGCCGGGCACAAGGCCCGAGTTAAGCGACGGGATTGCGGACGCCTCAGCACAGTCCGAAACTGGGTCCCGGATCGTAAGTATATACGATGGTAGATGCGATCAGCACGTGCCATGAAGTCAACGAATGCCTTTATAGTGTCGGATGCATCTGGACCAAAGCCGTCGCGAAGAGGAGTTTATACTCGACGCCGACTTTGTTGGCATGATTCCCGAAGGTCAGTAGCGAGAAAAGCCGACAAGACCAAGCAGCAACGTCAGGTGATAGAATAAGAACATGCTTACCAAACGAACTCGCAACCGCAACCTGCCTGTACGATACGCCGCGTCACTCGGGACGCTCGCCCTGCTCGCCCTGCTTACAGTGATGTTGGGAGCGTGCACGTCCGATCCAGCGCCGACCGCAGCCCCGCCGGCAGCTTCTGAGGAACCGGCCGCCTCGGAAACGGTGGTCCCGTTCGATCCGATGGCCCTCCCCACTGCCCTGCCCGCAGTTCCGATAGACATTCCCGACGCCGTCCCGGAGGACCTAGCCACCGCCTGGGAGGTCTGGTCTCTGATTAGTGGGCAGCACGTCGATAGAGATAACTTCGACACTGAAGAGTTTGACGAAGGGGCAATCAGAGGAATCATCGCGGCTCTGGGAGACGCCCATACCAACTACGTACCACCGGAGGCGTTCCAAATCGACAATGAGGATCTTTATGGGGCCTTCGAGGGAATCGGCGCCAACGTGCAGATGAACGCAGACCTCAAGCTCTATATCGTGGCTCCGTTGGAAGGAAGCCCTGCAGAGGCCGCCGGACTAAGAAGCGGAGATCTGATCCTGGCAGTAAATGGCGAAAGCATCGAAGGACTCAGCCTGCTGGAAGCGGTAAACAAGATCCGAGGGCCAAGAGGATCTGAAGTGACGCTGCTCGTAAGACATCTTGGCCAGATGGAAGAGGTTGAGCTGGTTGTGCGCCGCGACCGAATTGAGCTTGAGAGCGTACTGGTGCGGAATAGGCCAGAAGATAGATTCGCCCACATCCGTCTGACGACGTTCTACAGCGACACTCCCGAAGATCTCGCCAAAGCGGTCGAAGAACAGCAAGCGAATGGAGTCGAAGGGTTAATCCTCGACGTGCGAGACAACCCCGGGGGCCTATTGTCAAGCGTCGTGGAAGTTGTCAGCATGTTCATTGACGAAGGCTTGATACTGTACGAACTTGATGGAGCGGGGCGTCGCACAGACCATCGATCCCGAAGTGCCGGGAAGTTCGCGGATATCCCTCTAGTGGTGCTCGCCAATGGCGGCAGCGCAAGCGCATCTGAGATTGTCGTAGGAGCGCTGCAGGACCATGAGCGAGCTGAGATAGTCGGAGATACGACATTCGGAAAAGGAAGCGTCAACCGGCTGTATCGCCTCGGAAACGGAGGCGGACTCTATCTGACGTTCGCGAAGTGGTACACGCCCAACGGCAGGCTCATCGAAGGCAACGGCATTGACCCTGATCACGAAGTCACGTCCAGGGATCGGCAAAGGGCAGAGACTATCCAGCTGGAGAAGGCCGTCGAGGTAATAGAGAACCTGGTCGACACAGGGTCGCCGACAGGAGGAGCGTGAACTGTGGCGAGAAACGTCGCGACGAATAACGGGCGTCGCTCGTCGTCAACTGTGACGGTCAATCGTAGGGCGCGGTTCGACTATGAAATCTTGGACACAGTCGAGGCTGGACTGGTACTAAAGGGCGCCGAGATCAAGTCCATCCGGGGGCATAAAGTGAGTCTCAGCGATTCCTACGCCCGTTCCGTGGATGGCCAGATGTGGCTGCACAACCTCCATATCGATGAGTATGCTCCGGCGAGTCACAACAACCACGATCCGAAACGGCCTCGCAAGCTACTGCTCCATCGGGCTCAGATTGAAGACTTAAGTAGCCAGATCGATCAGAAGGGACTCACACTCATCCCTCTGAGACTGTACATCAGGAACCACGTGGCCAAAGTCGAGCTGGCGCTGGCGCGTGGGAAGAAGCGGTTCGACAAGCGACGGGCGCTCATCGAACGCGAACGTGAGCGCGAGGCGAGGGCTGCAATAGGACGACAGTAACGCCCCGAGTCCGTCCGACCACTATGGGGCCGCGGGGCTTCACGCAGTTGCAGTTGGGGAGCTCATAGGGGAAAACCAAGAAGCCGCTGGACGTTCGTCCAGCGGCTTCGTCTTTCGGTAAGTGTCCCGAATGGTCTGGGTTGTTGGGGGGGAAACCTAGACCGGGCTTACCCTCTTGATTTCAATGGTCTCGCCTGGTGCCAGAGCAACTCTGCGGACGTTGATTCCCAGCTTCAGCAGCCAGTACCCCAGAGTAGCCTTACTTACGCCCAGCTTATCGGCTGTGGATGAGAGGCCCTGATCGGTCACCATCTCAGGAAGAATCTTCTCCAAGGGTTGGTGAAACTTCTCTTCAACGGCCATCATCTTCTTAGTCTTCTTGCGCATCATCTGATTCCTCCCTGTTCACTTATCTTGATACTATCCTAGCCCTGTCCCATCAAGACTGTCAACAAGTTTTCAATACTTTTTCCACAATATTCCATAACCTTGAAATAGATTCTATAGGGCCTGAAACCCCAGAAGCATGGACATTGGAGTTAATGATACGGCTATTTTGTGTGTCAATACATTTGGCTCGGACAGAGGGTCCACTCTGTTGGTTAATCTGGCTGGTTGCTAGGGCGGCACAGCGGGCACACTAATGTTTCACTTGGTGGTCGAAGTAAAGAGATATGTGCTAGGTTCGCGCTACAGCACATAGCAGACTGGGAGGAATTGGATTTGCCGATTGCAGGAATTGACAGAGTCCGCAAGAATCACGCCTTGGAACACGCCACCGTTGCGGTTCTGCTGGAACGCGGCACTGCGCCCCCGCTGGGCGGGTACTCCCTCCCCTCCGGTTTCATTATCTGGGCGAAAGCACCTGATAGTGCAGTGTTGGATGCTGCCGAAGACGCTCTGCTTCTATTGAAGGAGGGTCACTCGGATCTGGCTGTGTCTTCATACTGCGGCACAAATTTCGTTGCCGCTGCGTTGCTCGGCGGGGTTGCCGCTCTCATTGCAGGCCAAGGGCGTGGCTTCTGGCCTCGCGTCCGCGGCGCCGTGGTGGGTCTCGTCACGGCGAGCGTCCTGAGTCGTCCGGTTGGAAAGCTTTTGCAGCGTAGACTGACTACCGAGGCAAGAGTCCATGGGACTGAAATTACCTCCGCGCGCGTCCTGAAGAAGGCGCCATTGACTGTAATATGGTTCTCGACCGCGTCGGTTCGCCAGGGTGGTATCTGACCCGTTGACCGGCGCATCTGGATCGTGGGCTTCCCACTCCCCTACTCCTCACTCGGCAAGTAGACAATGGAAGTGGTATGTCAGAGCTCCTGAGCCAGCTAGGAGTGATCCCGTCATGGAGTACGCATCTTAGTCCTTTAGCAATTGTGTCTGGTAACCTCGCGCTCTGTCCTATTGGACGCCACAATTGATCGGCGAGCATGAGACGAGGCCTGTAAGTCCTTAAGGCACTTGAAAGAGCGCATCCTTGACCAGTTTCCAAGCTGCTGTGCTAAACTTTCGAGCGAGTGCTATCGAGTCCCTGTAGCTCAGATGGATAGAGCGGCTGCCTTCTAAGCAGCGGGTCGCGGGTTCGAATCCTGCCAGGGACGCTTTCTTTCCATCCTCGCAAGACTACTTCGCGCCCCGCCTAGTTCGTCGATGCAATATTGAATCATCGATAGATCCGCAAACCACAAGCTTGCAATATATCGCGATATTGATATTGAGGCTCATTTGAAATTTCTCATACTCTGAGGTCAGCAACCGGGGTTAATCCTAGGACCATACATATGAGTGAACAGACTTTCAGCGACTATCTTTGGGAACTTGCAAACCCGGTGTGGAACGCGATCAAGCGGCATCCATTCTTAGAAGAGTTGGAAGCAGGCACATTGCCGATAGAGAAGTTCAGGTTCTATATATTGCAGGACTATCACTATCTGGCGGGCTTTGGACGCTCTGCTGCGGCCGCGCTGTCTTCGGCTCCAGACACGGAGACTGCTAGACGACTTCTTAAGAGAGTCACCACGCCGGTAGAGCGTCCACTCCATGGCAGACTGTTTGATGCCCTCGGTGTGACAACTGGCGTAGTTTCCCTCAGTGGGCCAGCCCCTACCAATCTCGCGTACCAGAATCATATGGAAGTTGCCATGCGGGTCGATGGTATGGCGTGCGGTGTTGCAGCACTGCTCCCCTGCCCTCGTATCTACCACGAGGTGGGAAAAATCCTGAGTGAACCGGATCATCCAGTCTTCAGAATGTGGCAGTCTACTTACTCTGAGGGTATCCTCGAGGCAAGCACCCGGGCTTGGAGTGACCTGCTGGACGACCTGGCACACACTGCCGGACCTGACATGCGCGACCGGATGACTGCTGCCTACCTCACAAGCGTGCAGTATGAGCACATGTTCTGGACTATGGCGTATAATCTCGAACAGTGGCCCATGAATAGCATTGAATAGCAGTGGCCCCGGGGCCGCATTGCTGTCGTACTTCAGTAGCAGGGATTGATGAAATGAGTCCACGAAAGTTCGCAGGCACAGTAAACGCGCCAGACTTCCCTCCCACGCTGGACTGGCTCAACACGGAGCGCCCGCTGCAACTAGCCGACTTCAATGGCAAGATACTCATTCTCGACTTCTGGACGTACTGTTGAATTAACTGCATGCACGTATTTCCGCAGTTGCGGAAACTGGAGCAAAAGTACGCGGGTGAGCTGGCTGTCGTTGGCGTCCACTCTGCCAAGTTCAATGCAGAGAAATCCACGGACAACGTCCGCCGCGCGATTCTCAGATACGAGATCGAGCACCCTGTCATCAACGATGCTGACTTCATGGTCTGGCAGCAGTACGCTGTCCGCGCCTGGCCCACCTTCATGTTCATTGGCCCTGACGGCAAAGTCATTGGCAAGCACGAGGGTGAGTTCCCGATAGAAGCGCTGGACAATCTGTTAGGTACGATGGTCGAGGAGTATGACCGTGCGGGCCAGATCGACCGGCGTCCCCTCGACTTCGCTCTGGAGAGCTCCAAGGAGTGGCAGAGACCTCTGTCATTCCCAGGTAAGGTCCTGGCCTCGGAACATGGGCTCTTCATCTCTGACTCGAACCACAACAGAATCGTTTGGACAGGTCTCGACGGTAGTGTCAAGGCAGTCATAGGGGGCGGGGAGCGCGGACTCAAAGACGGCTCAGCCGATGAGGCCAGATTCTACGATCCGCAGGGATGCGACCTCGACTGGCCCCACCTGTATGTTGCGGACACCAAGAATCACGCGATTCGGCAGATCGACCTGGAATCCCTAACTGTCATGACACTCGCGGGGACTGGTCTACAATCTCGAGGATTCCACCCGGGTGGCAATGGACGATTCGTAGCGCTCAGTTCTCCGTGGGACGTTGTCAAAGTAGATAACCATCTATATATAGCGATGGCTGGTTTCCACCAACTCTGGAAGCTTGATCTGAACACCAGAGAAACGTCTGTCCATGCAGGCAATGGCAGGGAGCGCATCAAAGATGGCCCTCTGGCGCAGGCAGAGCTTGCGCAGCCCAGTGGAATCGCGAGCGATGGCCATACACTTCTCTTCGCTGACAGTGAGACCAGTTCCATACGATCGGCGACCGTCGATCCTATGGGCAGTGTGAGCTCAATAGTGGGTCTCGATCTGTTTACGTTCGGGGATGTAGACGGAATAGGCAAAGACGTGAGGCTGCAGCACCCTATAGGCGTAGAACTCTACGACGGCTCGCTTTGGATAGCAGACACGTACAACAACAAGATTAAGCGACTGGAACCTGTCTCCGGAGCCTGCCAATCGGTGTTCGGATCCGGGGCTAGCGGGCACGAAGATGGTGCCGCCGGCGTAGCCTCGTTCTTCGAGCCGGCTGGAATAAGCGCATTCAATGCCAAGTTCTACATAGCCGACACCAACAATCACGCCATCCGGGTAGCCGATATGGGTTCAATGCAGATCACCACCCTTGATGTCACGGGACTCTAGCGCACTGCCATGACCAATAGACTGGCGAAGGAGACGAGTCCATATCTCCTTCAACATTCGGAGAACCCGGTGGATTGGCACCCATGGGGCGCGGAAGCATTTGAGTCCGCGCGCAATAGAGACGTTCCCATTCTGTTGAGTGTAGGGTACTCGTCATGCCACTGGTGCCACGTCATGGAGCGCGAGTCGTTCGAGGACCAAGACATCGCTGACAGGATGAACAGGATGTTCGTCAATATCAAGGTTGATCGAGAAGAACGCCCGGATGTTGACTCCGTCTACATGACAGCAGTACAGGCAATGACCGGTCATGGCGGATGGCCGATGACCGTATTCCTGACCACGGAAGGCGAGCCATTCTACGGAGGGACCTACTTTCCGCCAGAGGATAGGGGCGGGCTTCCTTCCTTCGTCCGTGTCTTGGAGGCGATCTCTGAGGCTTACCAGTCACGACGCTCTGATGTCCTCAATAGTGGGCAGCAGTTGGTCGCACGTCTCAGGCAGGCATACACTGCTGATTCCGGACAAGAGCCTCTGACTGAAGCAATTCTCCGAGCCGCATTTGATTCTGCCTTACCTCAGTTCGACGAACGATCCGGCGGCTTTGGACTTCAGCCCAAGTTTCCTCAGCCAACCACCCTCGAGTTCTTGCTCCGTTTCCACGCAAGAACCGGCATCCCGCTAGCGCTGGAGATGGTGGAGTTCACTCTTGACAAGATGGCGTCCGGCGGAATCCACGACCAGATAGGCGGAGGATTCCACCGGTACTCGACTGACGCATTCTGGCTTGTGCCTCACTTCGAGAAGATGCTTTACGACAACGCACTGCTCGCCCGTCTCTATACCCACGCCTTCCAGGTGACGGCCAACGGCCAGTATCGCCGCACAGCCGAGCGGATCATCAACTATGTTGTCCGGGAGATGACCTCGCCCGAGGGTGGCTTCTACTCGGCCCAAGACGCCGACAGTGAGGGTGTCGAGGGCAAGTTCTTTGTGTGGAGACCCGAGCATCTGATTGACGTCTTGGGAGCCGACGATGCCGCAGTCGTCGCGGACTACTACGGAGTTTCCAACGCAGGCAACTTCGAGGGCATGTCCATACTGAACGTGCCATCCGTCCCCGCTGACGTTGCTGCACGACACTCATTAACTACGGACCAACTCGAAAGTCTTATTGACACTGCCAACCAAAGGCTTTTCGAGGAGCGGTCATTACGTGTGCCGCCAATGACGGACACAAAGATCATTACGTCCTGGAACGGTCTGATGCTTGCGGCGATCGCCGAGGCCTCGGCTGTATTTGAGCGAGACGACTACCTGCAAGTCGCCCAGACCAACGCCACATACTTGCTTGATCGGATGATGAAGGCCGGGAGGCTGCGAAGAACGGACAGCAACTCCGAGAACGGTTCGCGCGGCTTCCTCGACGACTACGCCGCGCTCATCGACGGGCTGTTGGTGCTGCACAGCGCTGATGGCGACTCTAGGTGGCTCATCGAGGCTGAGAAGCTGGTCAGGAGCGCTCTCGACCTCTTCCTGGACTCTCAGGGGGGCCAGTTTTACGACACTGGGAGCGATCAGGAGGCCCTGATTGTGCGGCCCCGTGACGTTACCGACAACGCTCTGCCGTCCGGCCACTCCGCGATGGCCGATGTCCTTAATCGGCTGGCTGTCATGACGGGCGACGCGGACCTCAGAACGATAGCGGCCCAGTCGCTCCGTGGCGTGCGCGGCATCATGGAGCAGTTCCCGACTGGAGCAGGACACTGGCTGTGCGCCCTGGACGGCTATCTATCGGACTCTAAAGAAGCCGTGGTCGTAACCGATCAGGAAGCAGGCTCTCCTCTCTCGATGCTGAGACGTCTGGCATCGGCGTACCAGCCTACTGCGGTCGTGGTAGCTAAATCTGACTCAGATAGCCCGGCAGGCGAGTGGCCCGTGTTCTTGGGACGGACGCCTATTGACGGCCGACCGACAGCCTATGTTTGCCGCAACTATACTTGCCAGCTTCCGACGAACGATCTCGACACCATGATGGCAGACTATCTGCGTTAAGTTCTCGAGCGCTGGAGTCTGTTGCGCCTGAATTGGGGATAAACTACCATTGTCCCCCGGAGCGAAACGTATGACCCCGGACATTAGCACGATCGTCGCAGAGTTACAGGCCGTTGTCGGAGATGACTACGTCATCTACCGCCCGGAGGACCTGATCGTATTCGAATACGACGGGTCGGTGGACCGGTCTCTCCCAACTGTGGTCGCTCTTCCGAATAGCACCGACGAGGTGTCGGCGTGCGTCAAAGTTGCATCAAAACATGGTGTCCCTATTGTGGCTCGCGGGGCAGGTACTGGGCTGAGCGGTGGCGCGGTCGCTTCACAGGGCGGCATTGTGCTTCCTCTGACACGAATGACTCGCATTCTGGAAGTTGACGTTGAGAACCGCGTAGCTGTTGTTGAGCCTGGCGTTATCAATTTGGATCTCTCGGAGCATGTCTCTCAGTACGGTCTCTACTACGCTCCCGACCCGTCCAGCCAGAGGGCATGCACTATCGGCGGAAACGTTGCGGAAAATTCCGGCGGACCCCACTGTCTCGCTTACGGGGTGACGACTCACCACGTCCTCGGACTAGAGATCGTATATGCCGACGGTACCGTCGAATGGGTCGGTGGCACTCACAGGGAGTCGTTAGGGTTCGATGTCAGGGGGATTCTGATTGGTTCGGAGGGCACGCTGGCCATCGTGACGAAGGTCGCGGTCCGTCTGTTAAGGAAGCCTGAAGCGGTCAAGACATTACTGGCGATATTCAAAGAATTAGACGACGCGAGCGCGGCAGTGTCGGGAATCATCGGCGCTGGAATAGTACCGGCAGCATTGGAGATGATGGACGACCTGTGCATTAGCGCTGCCGAAGCTGCCGTCCATGCGGGATATCCCGAGGGTGCTGGTGCGGTGTTGCTCGTAGAAGTAGATGGCTTGCAGGAAGCCGTCGAAGAGGAAGTAGCGGCTGTCGAAGAAGTCTGCAATCTCTACGATCCACTGGAGATCAGGACAGCCACGGAACAGTCTCAACGAGACAGGCTGTGGTCCGGTCGCAAAGGCGTGCTAGGTGCACTCGGCAGACTTGCCCCGAACTATCTGCTTGTCGATGGCACTGTACCGAGGACACGACTCGTCGAAGTTCTGTCGAGAATCAAGGACATTTCCGAGCGAACAGGCTATCCGATCGCCAATCTTCTCCACGCTGGCGACGGCAATCTCCACCCTTCTGTGCTGTTCGACGAACGTAAGCCAGGCGACACAGAAAACGCCCTGAAGATAGGCGGAGAGATCCTTGAGCTCTGTGTCGAAGTCGGTGGTGTCCTCTCCGGCGAACATGGCATCGGAATGGAGAAACAGGAATACATGCCGCTGATGTTCACGGATGCCGACATGGAAGCTATGGCTGGACTCAGACCTGCTTTTGCAACCAACAGCATGCTTAATCCTGGAAAGATCTTCCCGACAGGTTCAACATCGGCCGACCTCCTGCAGTCTGGCGCAATTCAGCGTGTCGGACCCGGCGCGTACATTTAGTCAGTTTCCACGAATGCGTCTCCAACAGCGATCCGGTAATCAATCAGTGGGAAGAGCTTCCTATAGTTCCTCCGCACATCCATCGTACATGATTGACGAAGTCGCCCCAATCTCCGTGGTTAAACCAGCAACTGTGGAACTGCTTTGTGAAGAGGTCGCGGCCGCGAACCGTGATGGAGTGGCCGTGTTTCCATGGGGCGGCGGGACCAGGATCTGTTTGGGGAATGTCCCTCACCGTCCAGGTATTGTCATAGATATCTCCTCCCTGAACAGAGTAGTCGCCCACAACTCCGGGGACCTGACCGCCACTTTTCAGGCAGGCGCCACACTTCAGACGGTTTCCGAGGTTCTGGGGCAATCTGGTCAGCTTCTAGCGATCGACCCGCCCCTGCCTAGCAGGGCGACAATAGGCGGTACATTGGCCACAGGTGCCAGCGGGCCCACAAAGTGGCAGTTTGGACATCTCAGGGACACTGTGATTGGAATGAAAGTGGTTCAACCCGATGGGAGGATCACCAAGAGTGGAGGCCAAGTCGTCAAGAACGTCAGCGGCTACGATATGTCGAGGCTCCACATCGGCGGTTTAGGCAGCTTGGGACTCATTCTTGAGGCCAGCTTCAAGTTGACTCCGGTCTCCATGTATGAGAGCACAATCCTAGCCAGGTTCCAAACGGTAGACCGAGCTATTCAATGTGCTCTGGACGTGTTCAACTCGCAGGTTACACCTCTGGCGATTACCGGATTCAACAGTTCAGTTGCTGAGGCAATCGGGGCTGATGAGAGACCCGGAGTATTTGTGGCGATCAGGCTGGGCGGGAGACCGAGGACATTGGACCGTCAGGTGGAAGAGGTGACGGCCATTTGCAGACGTTTTCTGGCGATCGATATGGATCAGACAGACAGCCCAGGCGCGGGCCGGATTTGGCGCTTGCTAGCAGACTTTGGATGGCACCCTGACTCAACCCCTGCGTTGAATCTGAGGGTATCGGTCCTTCCCGGCCAGGTGGAGCAGGTTCACAGCCTGTTTGAAGGAATTCCAACGCGGCGTTCGGAAGTGGCCGTTCTTTCACAGCCGGGGTTTGGAACGGTGGAAGCGATCTGGCTCGACCCTGAGATCGCCGCTGAAATGGATGAGCTGGCCGGAATCGTCAAACATGTGCGTGAGGGAGTAAGTCTGCTTTCCGGCACAGTTGTTGTCCAGCAGTGCCCTACCGCGCTGAAAGACCGCGTCAATATATGGGGCGCTGAACCTTCCGGGATCAGACTCATGCGACGTTTAAAGGCGCAGTACGACCCCAATAACATAATGAACCCCGGCCGATTCGTGGGAGGTCTCTGATGGTCGATTTAAAACCAGTGATTGACCCTTCTTTCCTATTTTCCGGGCCTGATGCTCCCGAAGAAGCGGACCTGTATAAGTGCGTTCACTGCGGATTCTGCCTGCAGGCCTGCCCCACCTATCTGGAGACAGGTCTTGAAACCGAGTCTCCTCGCGGCAGAATCGCGTTGATGAAGGCTGTGAACGAGGGCAGAATCGGCATGACCGACTCCGTAGTGCGCCACTGGGACCTATGCATCCAATGCAGGGCCTGTGAGGTAGCGTGTCCCTCAGGCGTACCATACGGTAGCCTGATAGAAGCCACCATGGCACAAGTGGAGAGAAAGAGGCAGGTCGGAAAAATCCCTAGGCTTGCCGCCGGACTTGCCCTCAACCACATTATCCCGAATCAGGGAGCACTCGAATTCTCTGTGGCCCTCGCCCGTGTCTATCAGCGGTCAGGAATACAGAAGCTAGTACGAAAGACAGGCATTCTGAAGCTCTTTTCACGTTCAATAGCTGACATGGAAGCCTCTATGCCTGTTGTGTCCGAAAGGTTTTTCAGGGCAGAGGGTCAGACGTCGCATCCTGAAGGGACTGTCAGGTCCAGGGTCGCTTTACTTTCTGGATGTGTAATGCCGCTGTTCAGCGGTCATGAGATGGAAGCCGTTGTCAGGGTACTGAATAGGAATGGATGCGAGGTAGTTGTCCCGAAGGCACAGGTCTGCTGCGGGGCGATTCACTCACACGTAGGCGATCTTGAGGCCACCAGAACAATGGCTCGCCGCAACATAGACGTCTTCTCTGGTGCTGGCGTAGATGCTGTCGTCGTGGCCTCCGCCGGATGTGGTTCAAGAATGAAGGAGTACGACCATCTGCTTAAGGACGACACCCAATACGCGGAGAAGGCAAAGCGATTTGTCCATACAGTTAAAGATATCCATGAGTTCCTGGTTGACCTTCCGTTCGCACCACCGACCGCTGAACTTGATTATAGGGTCACGTACCAGGACTCATGCCACCTCGGCAACGCACAGCGGATTACGTCCGCCCCGCGACAGATACTGAACTCAATACCTGGTGTGGACTTTGTTGAGCTGCCCGGCGCCGGCCGCTGCTGTGGCGCAGGCGGGACGTACACCATTACAGAGCGTGACTTTTCGCTCAGAGTGCTCGGCTCAAAGATGGATGACTTCGAAACCACCGGCGCGGACGTTATTGCAACTGCCAACCCCGGGTGTCTCTTACAGCTTCAGTACGGCATTGGCGACCGAGGACTTTCCGCAGACGTCAAGTATGTCACCGACCTGCTGGATGAGGCGTACAGACTCGAAGATACGAGCCGTTAGGCTCGGTAGCGCCTTTCTTACACGAGAAGCAGGACTTCCAACCAATCACCACTTAAGGAGTCAACCGATGGATCTAGGACTGCATGGTAAGGTAGCTATAGTAACAGGAGGAAGCGAAGGCATTGGTAAGGCAGCCGCCGCGAGCATGGGTGCCGAAGGCGCTGACGTCGTCATAGCCGCTCGCAGGGCCGATGTGCTTGAGGCCGCCGCGTCTGAGATCGGCGAGGTATCCGAGCACGGGGTTCTTGCCATTCCTACCGACGTCATGGATCCGGACCAAGTTCAGGCATTGATAGATCAGACCATGAAAGAGTTCGGGCGGATCGACATTTTGGTCAACAACGCCGGCACCTCAGCGGGTGGGCCATTCCTCGGCGTTACTGACGAGGGATGGCAACACGACCTCGACCTGAAGCTGTACGGCGCGATCAGGACCTCCAGACTCGCCGTGCCGATCATGCGTCAGCAGGGCGGCGGCCGCATCATCAACGTGACCAATCTGGGCGCCAAGGCCCCCGGTGCTGCTTCAGTGCCTACTTCGGTGAGCAGAGCTGCCGGCATCGCGCTGACAAAGGCCATGTCAAAGGAGTTCGCCGCGGACAACATACTTGTCAACACTGTCTGCATCGGCCTCATAAAGAGCGGCCAGCACGAGACTCGATTCAAGACGATGCAGGAGAGCAATCCAGACCTCACGCTCGACCAGTTCTACGCCGACATGGGCGACCGTGTTCCCATCGGCCGGGTGGGCGAAGGCGAAGAGGCCGGCGATGTGATCGCCTTCCTTGCTTCCGATCGCGCAAGCTATCTCACTGGCATAGCCGTCAACATCGACGGCGGGACATCCCCGGTGGTCTAGCTTTCTAGCTTCCTACCTGACCTCTATGTCTGAGCGTGTGGTCGGCTAGCACTAGGGCCATCATAGATTCAACAATTGGGACGGCACGCGGGAGCACACACGGGTCGTGCCGTCCCCTACCCATCAGCGTCGTCTCGTTTCCATAGACGTCTACGGTTTCCTGCTCCCTCATGATCGTCGCGGTCGGCTTGAAGCCGGCTCGCATTACGATGTTTTCGCCGTTGGATATGCCACCCTGGATGCCACCCGAATTGTTGGTGCGTGTGCGGATCCTGCCTGCCTCATTGTAGAAAGGGTCGTTGTGCTCCGAACCAGTGAGATAGGTTCCGGCGAACCCTGATCCAATCTCAAAGCCCTTACATGCCGGTAGAGAAAGCACGGATTTGGCAAGATCGGCCTCTAGCTTGTCGAATACAGGCTCACCCAACCCTGGGGGCACATTCCGCGCGACGCACTCGACCACGCCGCCTAGCGAATCACCGTCCTTGCGGGCCTCCTGGATGCGCTCGATCATGCGGATAGCCATATCGCCGTCTGGACATCGGGCGATATTCGCCTCTACCTCTTCCGCTGTGACGTAGTCCGGATCTACTTCGGCCTCCAGGCGCCAGACGCGTTTCACGTAGGCTACGATCTCAATCCCGAATTCCTGGGCCAAGTATTTTCTGGCGATCGCTCCCCCCGCGACACGCCCGATTGTCTCCCTTGCGCTCGCTCTTCCACCTCCCATCCAGTTCCTGATGCCATACTTGGCCTGGTACGAGTAGTCTGCGTGAGACGGACGATACTTTAGACGCATCTCTTCATAGTCTCGGCTCCTGGCGTCACGGTTCCAGACGATGATCTGGATTGGCGTCCCCAGTGTCATCCCTTCGAAGACTCCCGACACTATTTCGGCCTGGTCCCCTTCCCGACGTTGGGTCGAGATCACGCTCTGGCCCGGCCTCCTGCGATCGAGCTCCTTCTGGATGTCGCCTTCTTCAACTGGAAAGCGCGGCGGGCACCCATCTACTGTCACACCCACAGCCTGTCCGTGGGACTCGCCCCAGGTCGTGATACAAAAGCTGCGTCCAAAGGAGTTTGCCATCAAGGTGCCTCCAGCAATCTCAGTGTGTGTTGCAATTTGACCTGTTCTAGCGAAGCCGGGTCTAGGGGTCCGCGAACGAGGTTATGTTATCATCTGCGTGCTGATTCACTTCAGTAGAAGTCAAGAAGGGCCCGGATTGAACACCTGCGAGTGCCTCCCGTGTTTCACGGGCGAGTGCGGCTCGTAGTCCGGGCCCACTTCTCCCCCAAACTTGAATCGCCAAACGGGTTCTCGGTAGACTTAATTGATGAAAGCCGATTCACCCAAGCCCTCAGAAGACGAGGGTGCCTTATCGCCAGCGCGCGAGCCTCTAGAATCGCATCATTCTCAGAGTTCAGCGAGCGTCAACGGACAAGTCCGCGATAAACGGCTTCCTCTCGCTGAACGCCCTCGTCCTCAGCTTCCCCCTCGAACCGAAGTCCAGCCTCAGAGAGGATGGCGCCACACTTTCTCGTCGCTGAAGAGTCGCGACTACTTGGTGCTGTGGCTCGGGATGATGGCGATGATGGGCGGTATGCAGATGCAGATGCTGGCCCGAGGATATCTGGTCTACGACCTCACAGGGTCGGCGTCGCTCCTCGGAATAGTTAGCGCCGGGTCCGCAGTCCCGATGCTCGTGCTGGCACTGTTTGGCGGCGCCATCGCAGATAGGTTTGACCGCAAGCGACTGATTCAGATCGGCCAGATTACCGTTGGCCTGCTGGCACTCGCCGTCGGAGTCGCCGTCTTTGCGGAATTGGTCCGGTGGTACCACCTCTTGGCAGCCTCCCTGATCCAAGGGGCCATCTGGTCGTTCATGATGCCAGCTCGTCAGGCGATTATTCCCCAAGTGGTCGGACCCGATAAGATTGGCAACGCCATGGCTATGAACGCCGCTGGCATGAGCGCCATGACACTTTTGGCGCCGGCAATGGCGGGCGGCCTCTATGCCCTTGCCGGTCCTGCCAACGTGTACTTCGTTATCACAGCCCTCAGTGTAGTGGCGGTGATCATGACCACGCTCATCAGACCGACAAACGGCTCAGCGCCATCCCGTAAGAGGGCCATGCTGAGCGACATCGCCGCCGGACTCAGATACATCAAGGGCAACCAAATGGTGTTGGTGCTGCTGGTAATGGGGCTTGCTACGACCCTGCTCGCCTCGCCCTTCCGGATGCTGCTTCCCGTGTTTGTCGTAGACATCTACGGCAGAGGGCCGGACTCCATGGGACTGCTGGTAGCGATAATGGGAGGAGGGTCGCTGGTAGGCTCGCTTGCGATCGCGGCTCTCGGAAACTGGCGTCGAGGAATGCTGCTGATCGTGGGTGCTTTCGCGTCAGGAGTCGCATTGCTCCTGATCGCTGCCTTCCCGTTCTACTACGCGGCGGCGGTCATCATGCTTCTGGTAGGTCTTGGTGACTCTGGTCGCAGAACGATCAACATGGGTCTGATTATGGAAGTCGTCGAAGACCAGTATCGGGGACGGGTCATGAGCGTTTTCATGATGAACTTCGGACTTATGCCCTTGGGGATGCTGCCTGCCGGGCTCGCTGTGGACTACTTTGGTGGCCCAATTGCAATCGGCATCTTGGGTGGGCTACTGCTGGCCGTCGCAGCGGCAGTCTTGCTGACTCAGATCAGAAACGCCTTAGGGAGTTTCAGTAGCCACGAGGCGGTACGCTACCAGGTCAATCTGTTTGTGACTATGGGATAGCGCGTGCTGCCGGTCGTTCAACCGGCAGCACGCTTATCATGAGAAGTCCGCCTTGGGAATCAGGCGCTACTTCGCGTTGGCGGTCTCCATCTCTCGGGAGACTGTCTCGAGTTCTTCAACCGCTCCATGGACGAGTGACGGGTTCAGCCGCGCCGCATGGTCGGTGTAGCCGGCCCTGTCGAGCATCGATCCGAGCTTCCCGCCCTTGAATAGGTCAAGTGCCCATCCGAGAGGGTCTGGTACCGTCGTGGTGTCGAGATACAGGCGCTGGTTCTTGGCTCTTGGCCCATAGTGGTAGTGCGGAGCCCGCTCGAAGCAGTCGAACGTGAGAAGCTCATACTCCTGGCCTGCGACGTCCCCAAGAACGTGGATCGCTACGCCACGGTCATTCGCTAGTTCGCGGAATTCCACGCCAAAGCGTACGGGACCTGCTTCGAGGATCACGTCGCCGCGATCGTGCATCACTGTCCGGCGCCCAGAAACCGCGAGTGCGCGGGACTGGGCCTCCAGGTCGGCAATAGCTGCGCTGAGGTCGGTTCCCTTCGTAGCCTCAGCAAGCTCTGGGTACCCTGCCCTGTCGATCATGTCGGGCAGCCTGTCCCTAATCTGCTGGAGAGTCCAGTCCAGCGAGTCGCCGGCGGTGGTCTTGTCCAGCATCAGACGTTGGTTGCGCTTCTGCGGGCCGTAGTGATAGTGAGGCTCGTGATCGAAGCAGTCGAACCTCAGCAGTTCGTGCTCATCGTCGTCGCTGACATCCCCCAGAACATGGATGCAGACTCCCTGATCGTTCAGAAGGTCTCTGTACTCGATTCCGAACTTGATCGCCGCCTCTCCGATGATAGTGTCGCCACGTTCCTTCATGCTGTCCTCCTTGCACATGGGTTGGCCACGACATTATACCGCGTTGGTAACCTAAACGTGCGCTACTCCCAGATAAACACAGGCTTCCCTGTCCTGCCGGTATCAAACAGCTTGTAGGCTTCGTCTGCCTGATCCAGTTCGTACCTGTGTGTGATGAGCTTGTCCAACGGGACTGAACGGTTAACTACGAATTCGGCGGCCTCTGCCAGGCCCGCCAGACTGAATGTCCACGAACCGTAAATCGTCAGTTGCTTGTGGATAATCTGGGCGCTTATGTCGAAAGTCGTCGTGTTGCCCTCGCCCACAAAGCACACTCGGCCCCAGTAACGAGCAGAGTCGACCGCGTTGATCCGAACTTCAGGAATCCCGGTCGCATCAAGCGTCGCGTCGGCGCCTTCACCACCCGTCAGGCCCCGTATGACGGACTCGGCATCATCCCGAGAGGCATCGATTACGGTATCAGCTCCTAGTTCGGCCGCAAGTTCAAGTCGCTCAGGGATTACGTCCACGGCAATTACCCTCGCGCCCATTGAGCGGGCAAACATGGTGGCGCTGGCCCCGACCGGTCCCTGTCCGAAGATAGCGACGGTATCAACGCCCGTGAGTCCAAGTCGCTTAATGGCATGGAAAGCGGTGCCTGTGCCGCAGGCGACGGCCGCGCCCTGGTCAAAAGGCAGGTCATCGGGCATCTTTACGCAGGTTGACGCCGGACACAGAAGGAAGTCCTGATGTCCGCCATCAGCTGTCGAGCCGTACACCTCGTGGTGGACCAGGCACATCTGGGTATATCCGATGCGGCACATTGAGCAGGTGTTACAGCCCGTATAATGGTGCATCATGACCCTGTCGCCGACCTGGACCTCGCTCACTCCCGGGCCGACTTCGGCGACGACTCCGCACGGCTCATGCCCTGCAACATGCAGGGGTGGCGTCAAATCGGAGGCAGCCATTCGATACCTACTGAGATCACTACCGCATAGTCCGGAAGCCATCATCTTCAGCAGGACTTCGCCGGGCCCTGGCTCGGGCTCGGGCAGATCCCTCAGTTCGACCCTGCGGTCGCCTACGAATACGACACCCCTCATATCCACCCCCTTGAACTACTGGTTGGATACGCCCGGAAAGTTGACTGGGCTGGTTCGTATGCTACAATTCGACAAACGTTCTAGCAAGCGTTTTCGCAAGCTGACTGCTCGTTCGCTTCACCGCACCAGGTTACATCGGAGGCAACTTTATGCGCCCTATTGTAGACGTCGCAGAGGAGTTCGGACTGGCCCGCGACTCAATAATTTCCTACGGGCATTACAAGGCAAAGATACCTCTGGATGCCATAAGAGACAACGGGCGACGGGGCAAAATGGTCGTCGTAACGGGCATTACGCCCACTCCTGCGGGGGAAGGAAAGACTACGACGACCGTTGGACTTACTCAAGCCATGGGGCGCCTGGGTAAGAACGTAGTCGCAACTCTCAGAGAACCTTCGCTCGGCCCGATTTTTGGCATTAAGGGCGGCGGAACGGGCGGCGGCAAGAGCCTCATCGAACCCGAAGATGAGGTCAACATACACTTCACCGGGGATGCCCACGCCGTCGGTTCTGCGCACAACCTTCTGGCAGCGTTGACCGACAACGCCGCGCAGCGAGGGCGGATAGATGGTTTCAGACCGGAGGGGATCAGCTGGAGGCGCGTGACTGACGTAGAGGACCGAGCGCTCCGGTCAATCATGACGGGCGTTGGCGGTCCGAACAATGCGCCCGTGCGTGAGAGCGGCTTCGACATAGTGACCGCCTCCGAGATTATGGCCATACTGGCGCTGTCACGCGACCTGGCTGATCTGCGAGCGCGAATCAGCCGTGTCGTCGTCGGATACACGAACCAGGGAGATCCCGTAACTGCCAATGACGTCGAAGCCGTCGGCTCGATGATGTCATTGCTCAGATACGCGATCCAGCCCAACATCGTTCAGACGACCGAGGGCCAGCCCGTGATCGTTCATGCCGGGCCCTTCGGAAACATTGCACACGGCTGCTCGTCCGTGGTCGGAGACAGACTCGCGCTCGGCTACGCTGACTACGTCCTGTCCGAAGCCGGGTTCGGAGCCGACCTTGGCTTCGAGAAATTCATGCACATAAAGGCAAGATTTAACGGTCTGGAACCACACGCTGCGGTAATAGTAGCGTCGGTTCGAGCGGTCAAGTACCACGGCGGTGTTAGAGTGCGGGATTTGGAAGTCCCAAATACCCAGGCCGTTGAGAAAGGCATGTCCAATCTGACACACCTAATCGGAATGATTCGGTCTTTCAACCTGCCCGTCGTCGTCGCGCTCAACCACTTCCCGACTGACGCCCCTGAAGAGACAGCAATCTTGAAGCGCGGCGCAGAAGAGGCTGGAGCTTTTGCAGCTGTGGAAAGCAAGGTATTCGCTGAAGGCGGTGCTGGTGGTATTGACCTGGCCAATGCCGTTATTGAAGCAACAAGCGCTGACGACCACCCGGAAATCGACTACGCGTATGAGATTGACGCAACGCTCCGGGACAAGGTGCTCGCACTTGCGAAGCGCGTTTACAACGCCGAGAGGGTGTCGTACGTGTTGGCCGCAGGCCGACAGCTCCGACAGTTCCAAGAAAGGGGATGGGGCAACCTGCCAGTGTGCATGGCGAAGACCCACCTGTCGATTTCGCACCGGGCGACGCTGAAGGGGCGTCCGTCTGGATACACGTTCCAGATTTCCGACGTTCGTGCCTCTGTCGGCGCAGGGTTCATTTATCCAATCGCGGGCAACATCGTCACGATGCCCGGTCTCCCGGGCTCGCCTCGTCAGCTCGACGTGGACGACGAAGGGGCGATTCTTGGCCTGTAAGCGGTTACTGCCATTCCAAAGGTTAAGGACGCGATATGCAAAGAGGCAATCAAACTCCACTTGGCTTTGCTGAAAGAATATGGCGACCGGATCCCCGAATCGAATTCGACAGCAGAGCTTGTTGAGGTATAGGGAAGCAATACAATCGGGCCTGGTGAGGCCGAACTGTGCCTGATTTCTTCAATGTCCGGTCTCCCGAGCAGGCGTTCCATGACCTGCTGCCCCACCTTGTTCCCGTTTCGGACATCGAGACCCTAGAGACTGAGCACGCTCTGGGACGTGTGATAGCGCACGACATTCACTCGCCAGAGGACCTGCCCGCGTTCCCGAGGTCATCCATGGACGGCTTTTCGGTGCGCGCAAGCGATACTTTTGGAGCGTCCGAAAGCCTGCCCGCTCTCTTCGAGATTGTAGCGGACATTCCCGCAGGCAAGTCCTCCAACGCTGGCGTCGGAGTCGGAGAGGCGGCGGTTGCCTACACCGGCGGTACGCTAGCCGAAGGGGCAGACGCGGTCGTAATGATCGAGAGAACCCAGCCCGCCGACGAAGTATCCATAGAAGTACTCAGACCCGTCGCGCCGGGTGAGAACGTCATCCACGTGGCGGAGGATGTTCACAGCGGCGAACTTCTCTTTCGAGCGGGACATCGAATTCGTCCCCAGGACATCGGAGGGCTTCTGGCCCTCGGCATCGTCGGCATACCAGTCTATCGAAGACCGATAGTCGCGATAGTCTCTACCGGTGACGAGCTCACCCATCCCGCAGCTCAGCCCGCCAGCGGAAAGATTCGGGATATCAACACCTACACAATCGCGGCACGTGCTGTTCAGTGCGGAGCAGACTATCTTGCTATGGATATAGCCCGCGATGAATATATGCCGCAGTTGGAAGCTGCGCTTGCCGGTCTGGAGTCGTCGGACGTGTTGGTATTCTCTGCAGGCAGCTCTCTGAGCACTAGAGACATGACCGCTGATGTCTTCAATCAGCTTGGAAAGCCGGGCGTGCTTCTGCACGGAATCTCGATCAAGCCGGGGAAACCGACCGTCGTTGGAGCAGCAGACGGAAAGCCTCTGTTTGGCCTGCCAGGCAACCCGGTATCCGCCCTCATCGTTTTCGACCTCCTCGTCGCCCCGGCGATTCGAGTGCTATCTGGAGAGACGGGCGCCCTGATAATCCCAGAGGTAACAGCAGTCCTGACGCAGGATGTGCCATCCGAATCTGGCCGCGAAGACTACGTACCTGTAGCGCTTTCATGGGACGCGGGCTGCTGTCACGCGACTCCCGTATTCGGGAAGTCGAACCTGATCTATACCCTGATTAGATCCGATGGAATCATCAGAGTCCCGATAGACTCCGGTGGGATCTACGCGGGGGACACAGTCAAGGTCAGGATTCACCGGTCATGACCCATGGTCGTGGTCGACAGGGCAGACGCTACTATCTCCAGGACGTTCCACTGGATGAAGCCAAGGCTCGATACTGGAAGGCGCTGTCTGACGCGGGTTCCGTGCGACATACGGAAACCGAGACGGTACCAATTCAGGATGCTCTCGGTAGGATAACGGCTACACCCGTCTGGGCAGCCAGATCTGCACCCCACTATGACTCGGCGGCCATGGACGGCGTGGCAGTTCTTTCGCGAGATACAGCAGGCGCGACTGAGACATCGCCACGAGTGCTCACCCTACCCGACCAGGCACGATGGGTGGACACTGGCGAGCCGGTGCCTGACGGATTTGACGCGGTCATTATGATCGAGGTCGTACAGGAGATCGACGAATCGACGATTCAGATCACCTCACCTGTTCCTCCCTACAATCACGTAAGGGCACTTGGGGAAGACATCGTAGCCTCTGAGCTCTTGCTCCCCGAGAATCACAGGCTTCGCCCCGCCGATCTTGGAGCGTGCGCCGCAGCCGGCGTGACCAAAGTAGATGTCCGGCGAAAACCCAGTGTCGCGATTATCCCGACGGGGACGGAACTGGTGGACATCGACGCCGATCCCAAACCGGGCGATATTGTGGAGTTCAATTCGCTGGTGTTGGGAGGAATGCTCCGAGAGTGGGGAGCTGATCCGGTTAGGTTTGCCCCGGTTTCAGACGATCCCGACATGCTCCGACGCGCGATCTCAACGGCGGTCGACCAGTTCGACATCGTGCTTGTCAACGCGGGCTCTTCGGCGGGAACCGAAGACTATACTGCCGGCATAGTCGAAGAACTCGGCACTCTGGTGGTCCACGGGGTCGCAATAAGGCCTGGGCACCCGATCGTCCTTGGCGTCATAGATGGCAACGCCGTCATTGGAATACCGGGATACCCGGTGTCCGCGGCAATAGCCTGTGAGCTATTCGTCCAACCGGTCGTGGAGGCGATGCTGGGGAAGAACGTCCCCCCCAGGCCGAATGTCAAGGCAATCATTACTCGTCGAGTCCAGTCTCCCATGGGAGAGGACGAGTTCCTGAGGGTCCGTCTCGGACAGGTAGGCGACAGACTGGTGGCCACCCCGGTCCAGCGTGGAGCCGGCGTCATCAGTTCCCTGGTCAGGGCAGATGGCCTGACGCTCATTCCAAGATCCGTCGAGGGTCTGGAGGCTGGGGCAGAGGTGAAGGTTCAGCTTCTCAAACCTATTGAGGAGGTGCTAAGAACGATCGTTGCTATCGGAAGTCACGATATGGTGCTGGACCTGATAGCTAGTCGTCTTAGTCGGACGTCCGGAGGTCCGGGACTGGCATCAGCCAATGTCGGCAGCATGGGAGGGCTGTTGGCAATTAGAAGGGGCGAGGCCCACATTGCGGGCACGCACCTGATGGACGAGGAATCAGGCGAGTACAACGTTTCGTACATCAGGAGATACATCCCAAATAGAAGAGTCGCTCTCGTCCATTTGGCAGCGAGAACTCAGGGCTTGATGGTCAAACGTGGGGATCCTCTGGATGTGTCATCCTTGGCCGACCTGTCAAGGCCTGACGTCAGGTTCGTCAATCGTCAAAGAGGCTCAGGGACCCGCGTCCTGCTCGACTACGAGCTGCGCCGGGCGGGTATTGATGCGGGCGAAGTAAAAGGGTACAACCGGGAGGAATATACGCATCTGGCCGTCGCTGCTGCTGTTAGTGGCGACAAGGCGGACACGGGCCTGGGCATTCTACCGGCGGCACGTGCAATGGACCTCGACTTTATCCCACTGTTCAGCGAGGAGTACGACCTGGTCATTCCGGTCGAGTTCTACGAGTCAGATTTATTGAGGCCTATGATGGATCTGATTCGTTCTCCCGAATTCCGAATTGAGGTCGAAGCGCTTGGAGGCTACGACACCGGGAAAATGGGTAGTCTCAAATTGACAATTTGTGGTAGTCAGACCTAACCTCTGTTAGTCTGATTCTATGAGAAGGCGTGAACACAGCGAAAGTGGCGCAACGGCAGTGATACTTGCCGGCGGGATGAGCCGCAGGCTGGGTCGGAACAAGGCGCTTGAGCCATTTCAGGGTGAGCCTCTGATCCGGCGTGTGATTGCAAGTATGAGGCAGGTCGGTGATTCGATCATTGTGGTTGTGAACGAACCTGAGCGTGCGGCCGAGCTGGATCTTCCGGCGGACGTGGCAACCGCCGTTGACCGTTACCCGGGCATGGGTTCGCTCGGAGGCATCCTTACCGGATTGGTTACAGCCCCGACTGAGTGGGCAACGTTTTGCGCCTGCGACATGCCGTTTCTCAACCCGCAGCTGTACCAGTTGCTCCTCTCGCTCCGAAACGGGTACGATGCCGTTGTACCGGTGGTTGATGGCAGGCCGGAGCCGACTCACGCGGTCTATTCCCGCGCCTGCGTCGAACCGATCCGCGAGCGCATCGTCGCAAAGGACCTGAAGATTTCGTCCTTCTTCGGAGAGGTTCGAGTATGCCTGGTTCCTGAGGAGCAGATTCGTCGCACCGATCCCGAGTTGCTTAGTTTCTTCAACGTCAACACGCAGGAAGACCTCACGGCTGCGTTGAGTATCGTCGCAAGGACACCGGTCCAATGAAAGCAACCGATTCCATGACAGCATCGGTAACCGTTGAGATATTCGGTCACGCCCGTTTTGTGTGTGGCGTGAAACAAATCGAAGTAGAGTTGCCTTGCGAATCGGACGCCTCAGACCTTGCGATCGCCTTGTGTTCCGCAGTCCCGTCGCTGAGAGGTGTCGTCGTAGACACTGCTGGACGAGGGTTGATGGCTAGCTACACTGCCAACATAAACGGCCTTTCGTTTCTTGACAGCTCGGCCGTGCGTATCGCTGACGGAGATCGTATTTTCGTGTTCTCCAGCCAGGCAGGAGGATAGCTCTTGTTCGGTTACCACGGTGTCGGCCTCGTCGTAGACCTCTCGGCGCGCACGGCCCGCAGAGAGCCATTGGACGAGCGGATACTTAGACGTTTCATAGGAGGAACTGGGCTAGCCAGCTATCTTCTGTACACTCACTGCCCACCGGGCGCTGACCCACTGGGGCCAGAGAACCCACTGGTCTTCGCGTGCAGTCCGCTGGTTGGCAGCAGATTGACCACGTCCAGTAAATTCGCGGTGGCGGCAAAGTCGCCGTTGACGGGTATGATCGGCGACTCCCTCAGTTCCAGCTTTCTGGCGGTCGAGCTCAAGAGGATCGGGGTCGACGCGCTCGTGGTCGTGGGCCGGAGTGACCATCCTACCCTGCTATTCTTGGAAGACGACGATGTGCGCTTCCTCGATGCCTCCGACCTGATGGGTATGAGCACTTACGACACCGAGCAAGCAGTCAAGAACAACCTGGGACGCAGGTTCAGGGTTGCCTGCATAGGCCCCGCGGGCGAGAGCGGGGTGCGGTACGCGAGCATCGCAAACGACGGTGGACGTCAGGCTGGTCGGACAGGGACGGGCGCCGTGATGGGGTCGAAGAACCTCAAGGCTATCGCAGTGAGAGGTCGTAACCCAGCGCCTGTTTTCGATGCCGAACGGCTCAATGAAGTCGGTCGCGACTTGTCTGCCCGAAGCTTGGGGCCGGCCACCGAGAAGTACCGGACTACCGGCACAATGGCGAACCTCGCCGTATTCGACAGGCTCGGCACGCTCCCGACTCGAAACTTCCAGCAGTCCACATTCGAAATGACAGACAATGTGAGTGGCGAGGCCATGTATAGCGGCCACTTCGTCAAGAATGCTCACTGCGCGAACTGCACGATTGGATGTGAGAAAATCCTGACAGTTGGAGACGGTTCTGGCAAGTCGACCGGGCGTATGGAGTACGAGAGTGCTTTCGCTCTCGGCCCATTGGTCGGTATTGGAGACCGAGAAACCATCATCCGCGCGTCGCACTACTGTGATGCCGTGGGCATGGACACTATCAGTGTGGGCGGTACGATCGCCTGGGCAATGGAGTGCTTTGAGCGAGGCATACTGACGTTGACCGACACGGATGGTCTCGCCCTGAAGTTTGGGAACGCCGAGGTCCTACTCCCCTGTCTTGAAGCCATCGCTACCCGATCTGGTAATCTTGGTCGTCTCTTATCGGAAGGATCAAGGGTCTCCGCTGAGATCGTCGGTCAAGGTTCAGAGGCTTGGGCGATGCAAGTCAAAGGCTTGGAGATGCCAGGCTACGAACCCAGAAGTCTGCAGACTATGGCACTGGCGTTGGCGGTGAGCACACGGGGCGCCTGCCATAACAGGTCATCGGCATACGAGGCGGACTTTTCCAACGTTGTCAACAGAATGGAAGCCGATGCTCAGCGGGGAGGTATCACTGCTGAAGGTGAGGACTTCTCTGCTGTGCTGGACTCGCTGATATGGTGCAAGTTCCTTCGCAAAGCGTTTGACGACTTCTGGAACGAATCGGCCGACTCGCTCAACTTGATTACAGGCTGGGACGTTCAACCGGATGAGCTCAAGATGGCTGGCGAAAGAATCAACAACCTCAAGAAGCTCTTCAACATTCGGGAGGGTTGGACGCGCGCTGACGACACCCTGCCACGACGAGTTCTGACCGAGCCGCTTCCTGACGGTGCCGCTGCTGGAGTGGGACTGTCAGACGGTGATCTCCAGATGATGGTCACGTCTTACTATCAGGTGAGGGGATGGAACCCCGATGGTACTATCCCCAGCAGTAAGCTCGATGAACTGGGGCTGCTCAAGCTGGTCTCCCCGGAAGAGACCGCAGCGACAGCAAGCGATGGCCGGCCATCTGGATAGACATCCGACCGAGCCAGTCTGTTAAAATCTCGATGCTCGATTCTGGATCGCGCTTGGGGTGTCTATATTGCCTACAGACCGAAACGCGCTGCGACGTGAGCTAAGAGAACGGTTTCCGAGAGACCACGGCCAGCTCCTGCCCGCCCTGCACTATCTTCATTACGAGTTTGGACACCTGCCGGACTGGGCAATGGAAGTTGTGGGCTGGCACCTGGGAATCCCGTCTTCCGAAGTGTACGGTGCTGCAACCTCGTACACTGAGCTGCGGCTGGAAGAGGCAGGGACCTCAGTCGTACGAGTATGTACGGCCCTGAGTTGTGCTACAGCGGGGGCGAGCCAGATTCTGGACGCGCTTGGCGCAGAGTTTGACGTTTCTCCCGGATCGACGTCGGAAGATCGCAGGCTGACCTTGGAGCAGGTCCCATGCGGCTTTCTCTGTGCTATGGCGCCCGCCATGGAGGTCGACGGCGAGTGGCATGGTAGAGTCGACCGGGAGTCTGCCCTGCAGATTGTGCGGAGGGCAGTCAGTGCGTAACGCTGAAATCCACTCGAGGATGGAAACTCTGGTCGCGTCTGCCACAGAGCGATTCGAGGGACGAGTGAGTGGCAAGACTAGGGTTATCGCCCATGTCGGGCATTGCACCCTGGCATCGGGCGCCGGCGATGTTGTCGATAGTTTCCGGCAGCAGATGGGCGAAGATGCAGTTTTGATTGTGGCAGGGTGCGACGGAGCATGCTTCGCCGCCCCATCTCTCGAAGTAGTTTCCACAAGCGGCAAGCGCTTCTACCTCTCACGACTGTCAGCCGACGTTTTCGACTTTACAGATCTGGCAAGTGCGAGCTCAGACGAAGAAACAGCGGTCGCTGAATTCCTATCCCCCCAGTTGCGCGTTTCCCTTGAAGGGTGCGGTTCGCTCGATGCTGAGTCGATCGATCACTATCTCGCGACGGGGGGATACTTAGCTTGGTCAAATGCGCTGCAATCCAGTCCAGAGTCTGTGATCGAAGAGATCAAGGCCTCAAGGATAAGGGGTAGAGGCGGAGCCTACTTCCCTGCCGGCGTGAAGTGGGAAGGCGCGAGGCGGACCAGGTCTGATCGCCGGTACGTGGTCGTCAATTGCGAGGAAGGCGAGCCCGGGCTGTTCAAAGACCGCCACCTCATGGAAGGTGTTCCTCACAGGATTATCGAAGGCGCGTTGATCGCGGCGTACGCCGTCGACGCCAACGACGTCATCTTCTACATAAACGCCGAAGCCAATCTGTCAAATCGGCGCATGGCCTTGGCAATCGAGCAGGCAACACACCTCGGCCTGATCGGTAAGAACGTACTCGGGTCAGGGTTCGAAGTCCACGTTGAGATTCGCCGTGGCGCCGGCGGCTACGTCTGTGGAGATGAGACGACACTGCTTAACACGATCGAGGGCTATCGCAGAGAGCCTAGACTTCGACCACCCTACCCGACTGAGGCCGGTTTGTGGGGTCTTCCCACCGTAATCAACAACGCTGAGACCCTAGCGAACGTCCCCCAGATTCTGAGCAGGGGCGCCGACGAATTCGCAACGATCGGTGATGGCGAAGACACCGGCACGAAGATAGTCAGTCTAAGCGGTTCAGTGGAGCGCCCAGGACTAGTTGAAGTGCCATTCGGTACAACACTGCGCGATATAATCTACGGTGTTGGCGGTGGAATACGCGGAGGCGGAACGCTCACCGCAATTGGCGTCGGGGGACCTTCCAGCGGCGTCTTCCCACCTTCCATGCTGGAAACGCCGATCAAGCCGGGCTTCCTGCACGGCTCGGGGGTCATGCTCGGCGCTGGCGGTGTAATTGCAGTCGACGACTCGATGGACGTTGTTGAGGTGGTCCGCAATCTAGCGCAGTATAATGCCGACGAGTCGTGTGGAAAGTGTACACCGTGTCGAGAAGGCACACCCCGGATGGTTGCGCTTCTCGATGCTGTTGTAGAGGAAGGAGCCTCGCCAGACGAGTTGGAAGACTTGGCACGACTCGTTAACGAGACCTCGCTATGCGGACTAGGCCAGGCGGCAGGCAATCCAATTCTTAGCGGTCTGTACTTTTTCGGTGACCGTATCGCTGGGCGTCAAGGAGCGGGCAGATGAGCGTCACTCTCTCAATCAACGGCAAGCAGGTCACCGTGAATGACGGCTCTTCCGTTCTGGACGCCATCAACCAGTCGGGAAGTTACATTTCGCAGCTTTGCAAGGATCCTGACATGAAGCCTATCGGCGCGTGCAGGACTTGCCTGGTGAACATTGATGGTGTTCGAGGATTCCCGGCGTCGTGTTCGGTGCCGGCGGCTGACGGGATGTCCGTTGAGACAGAGACCGACAGGGCAAGGGACCTGCGACGCGGCGTCCTCGAGCTCACGATGGCGATGTTCCCGGATGCGGACGAAAACTCGAACGGAAGCTATCGCGAGTTGTCTATTGCCGCCAAACACCACGGTATCGACGTTTCAAAGTGGGAAGGCAGGTCACGCCAGCCAGTCGACGTGTCGAATCCCGTGTTCGACATTGCGATGGACTCTTGCATCATGTGTGGCCGGTGCGCTCAAGCGTGCCAGGACGGACATCAGTTCATTGGAGCCATAGACATTCTTGGCAGAGGCACTGAGGCCAGAATAGGAACGTTCATGGATCGACCGCTGGTTGAATCCGTTTGCACCACCTGTGGCTCCTGTCTCGCCTCATGTCCAACCGGCGCCATCCGAGTCAAGAACGACCCTCCCGAGACCGCCCGTACTGTCGCGACGACCTGCCCGTACTGCGGAGTGGGCTGTGGCATCCAGGCTAAGGTGGACGTGAACGACCACATCATTGAGATACTGGATGACCCGGAAAACCAGTCCTCACTGGGGATGCTTTGCGTCAAGGGCAGATTCGGCTTCTCATTCGTTAACCATCCCGACCGCATCAGGAAACCACTTATCCGAAAAAACGGAGACTTTGTCGAAGTAGAGTGGGACGAGGCGCTCGACTACGTAGCCGAGCGGCTGTCAGAGTACCGCGGCGACGCTTTCGGTACACTTGCCTCAGCGAAGGCGACGAATGAAGATGGCTACATTCAACAGAAGTTCGCCAGGCTCGTGATGGGAAGCAACCACATCGACCACTGCACGAGGCTCTGCCACTCGCCGTCTGTCGAGGCTATGCTCACCTCACTCGGAAGCGGCGCGACTTCCAACTCATACATCGACTACGAAGAGTCGGGCTGTCTTGTAATCATAGGCTCAGACGCGAATTCCAATCATCCTGTTGCGGCATCAAGAATGAGGCGCGCGGTCGTCGAACGGGGCGCGAAGCTAATTATTATCAATCCCCGAAGGATCGACATGTGTGACTACGCCGACCTGTGGCTCAGACCGAGACCGGGGACAGACGTAGCGCTCCTCAACGCCATGGCCAAGGTCATCGTGGACGAAGGCCTTGCCGACAACTCATTCGTCACGGATCGTACCGAAGGGTACGACGAATGGTGGAGCACGGTCCAAAAGTACGATCTGGACTACGCTGAGAAGATCACCGGAGTTCCTGCTGAGGATATCGCCGAGGCAGCCCGTATCTACGCAAGCCCGCCCTTCAGCGGGTCGTGTCTGATCTGGGGAATGGGCATAACTCAGCACACTATGGGGACGGCTAACGCACATGGTCTACTTAATCTCGCCTTCGTCGCTGGACAGTTGGGCCGACCTGGTTCGGGTATCTCCCCACTCAGAGGTCAGAACAACGTTCAGGGATGTGGCGACTCAGGTTGCCTGCCAAACTCGCTACCCGGGTATCAGACCATAGGCGACGAGTCTCTTGCAAAGTTCCAGAGCGCCTGGAGCAATCAGGCCCTGCCTCCTGAGCCGGGACTGGTAATTACCGAGATGGTTCCCGCAATGGACTCAGGCCGGATCAGGGCGATGTACGTTACCGGAGAGAACCCTCTGCTGAGTGAACCGGATCTCCATCACGCTGAAGAGACGTTTAAGAAACTGGATTTCCTGGTTGTCCAGGACATATTCATGCACGAGACTGCACAGATCGCCGATGTCGTGCTGCCTGCTACGTCTTTCGCCGAGAAGGACGGCACATTCACCAACAGCGAACGACGTGTGCAGCGCGTCCGTAAGGCGATCGAACCCGTTGGCGAGAGCAAACCCGACTGGGAGATTATCCGAGACGTCGCACTGCGATTAAGCTCCAACCTCGGTCTTGAGTTGGAGCACGAATTCGACTACAGTCATCCGTCCGAGATATTCGACGAAATGGCGTCCCTCATGCCGATGATTGCAGGTATCTCCTATGATCGGCTTGAGCAAGAGGGCGGAATTCAGTGGCCTTGCCCGGAACCCGACCATCCCGGCACTCGCTTCCTGTACGAGTCCGACTTCCCGCGTGGGCCGAGGGCCAAGTTCGTCGGATTTGATCAGGGACCTGTGGCGGATGAGGCTCCATCAAAGCGGTTCCCACTAATCCTAAACACTGGCCGAACTCTCTATCACTGGCACGGTGGCACAATTACGAGGAGGGCGGACAACCTGCTGGCCCGTGACCCCGAACTCACTGTGGGGATGAATCCAGCCGACGGTGACAAGTACGGAATTCCAGATGGTGAGTGGATCAGAGTCAGGTCTCGTCGCGGCGACCTGGAGGCCCGAGCGGTCTATACAGAGAGGCAGCGCGCCGGTGAGATATTCGTCCCGTTCGTTAAACTCCAGGAGCACGCGGCCAACTTCTTGACCAACGCGGCCCTTGATCCCAACTCGAGAATCCCGGAGTACAAAGTCTGCGCCGTTCGTGTTGACCCGGTCGGAGAAGACAGAGGTGTAAGGGCACGCCGCACGCCGGTATCCTAGGCATGACTCAGCAGCTTTCACAGATTCCGAGGCCCAGGGCTAGCTCATACGAGGGCAAGAAGAACCTATTCCTTGTGCCGAACTACATCGCGGCCCCCGGATTGCCCCAAGAGGCCCAGGAACTCATCGAGAAGTACTGGTCCGAAGTTCGCGACTCTATCGGCAACCTTGAACGCTCACTAGGTACTGTCTCCAGGGTCTACCACGAAATGATCTGCGCCGAAGGTGCCGAAGGTCTTCGGCATCTCGATGTTCTGAATCCAACCGCCTGCACTCTGGTACGCGCAATGTGCCAGTCCACTGCCGCCATGCGGTCACTGGAAGATGCCGAGCTTGTCGCTGAGCACTCTGACTGGCAGAGAATTCTGTCGATGGGACCCGCCAGCCAGAAGGTTCTGCAGGCATCCATCGAGGGCTACCAGGCCACACTGGCGGGCAGGTACCAGAGTATCGCAGACAGAATCGCCAATGATCTCGCCGAAGACGAATGCGCCGTACTCTTCATTCGTGAAGACCACAAAGTGCAGTTCCCCAGCGACGTTCAGGTCTTTTACGTCGCTCCGCCGTCCTTAGACACGCTGAAGCGGTGGCTCGACGAATACTTCAGTCGAGCCACCGGCGATGGTCCACCAAGCGACTAGAGTGTAAAGAGGCGTCGTGCTGTGGGGGTGTACTCGGCAGATCCCTAGAGAAGTTCCTTCTTGAAGATGAGACGCTCGATGCTATACTTCTGGCTCCCGAGGATACCAATTACCCCGGCTACGGCGAACCACAGAATAGTTACTTCACCGCCATGAGCGCCGAAAGCGGAGCCTGTGTCACCGGCCGGATTTGGGTAGAGATGTGGCCAGATTCCGTTGCCCGAATGTACTTTGAAGTACGCTACGACCATAGTTACAACCAAAGCCCCGGCTCCCAATCGCGTGAGAATTCCAAGTCCGATCAGAAAAGCCGAGATGAACTCCACCCAGCCTGCAATATCTACATAGGCTCCAAGGGGATGCTGTGCTGGAAATCCCCATAGTAGAAAGGCCTTTTGCGCACCATGCAACGCTACCAGGAATGCGAAAATCAGGCGGAACAGTAGGTAAAACTCGTCCCTGTACGGAGTGAAAATACGACCGAAGACAGAACTGTCCGACTGCTCGGATGAGACGTTTGTAGCCATTCTGAACTCCTTTGGGGGCAACGTAGCTCCAGATGGACTTTGATTGCCGACGCAAGTGAAACGCCGACAAAATGGATACTACCCACACAAGGATGCCAATTATGACAGCGGATTCACCCAAACTCCGAAGCTCCGAGTGGTTTGAT
>DAOUHG010000264.1:0-5102 GCA_034428835.1 Dehalococcoidia bacterium | reverse complement strand
CTTGGGGCGTCGTAGCTCAGGATCAGCCGGGCGCCGCCGCGAACTGCATCGAAGGTCTCATCAAGCGCCAGGGTGGCGCCGCTGCCCTCTTCGCCGCCCCCGCCGGACTCGCTGCCGCTTTCGCCGCTGTGCTCACCCCCGGATTCGCCACCTTCCTGCTCGGAGATGTCACGGCTCACCGTGGCGCCGTCAGACTCCCGGTCGGATCCGATTTCGAACGTGCAGCCGCCGATTACCGACGCAGAGAGCATGGCCGCCAGGACCGACCCAACCAGGAGCTTCTTCGTCATCAGTTTCTTGCCAATCATCGTTTCACCTCTCTCGTGAAGTATTTATGACACTAAGATAGAGATGAAATGTCGCAGAATTATGTCGTCTGCAACTCGGCCTGGCCAATGGAGGAAGCTCGCTGCCTAGTTGGGGTCGGTTATAGTCAGGATCCCGGAAGTCGGGATCATCTCTGCTAGGAGCATTAGGGCCCGGTTGGAGCATTAGGGCCCGGTTATTGAAGAGAGGCTCCGACCACCCGAACCCGGCAACTGCATGGACAGAGAAAGTCGTCCTACTGAGTGTCGGAGTCCAGCGGCAGAGGCTACTGCAGCGGGCCTCTTGATTTGTGCGGGTCTTCTCTTAGGGTTGAGGAAATCAGGGAAGCAGCAGCCCCACCCAGAGGAACATGGGACGACCATCCTTGCTGACGGGATAATCGACCCGCTCTACCTCAAAGCCTGATGTCCTCAGCAGGCTCTCCCATGTGGCTATGGGGAACAGGCCCGTTGTGTGGCTGTCTATCTCCACGCTCAAATTCCCATTTCGCTTGATGAAGAACACGAACGTGGTCTCAATGATCGTATCGTTGGGACCGAGGTCACCGTAGAGGCGGGGCTGTTCGTCAGCCTTGGATATTATCTCGTCCAACTTAGCGAGGCTAGTCTTCCGTCAGCGGGGCACGGTCAGCGCTGCTGTCAGGCGCGACTCCCATCACGTCTTCAAAGCTCTTCGAAATGTCCACGGGCTCGAAGAAGACCAGTGTATAGCCGTCGGGGTCATGGACGACGATCTCGCGGGTGTTCCAGGGCCGGGTTACGGGGCCATCCGCAACCTCGACGCCATTTGTCGCAAGGTTGGCGGCCATTTCCTCCACGGGTGTCGGGCCCGCAAGGAAAGAGAGGGCGACTCCGACACCCTTGGGGTGCGCGACGTCGGTCGGGCCGGAGTCCGGGACCAGGAGGAGGTCGGCGTACTTCCGCCAGCGCAAGTGCGCCATCGCGATACCGCCGTCGGGCAAGGGCAGGACAAACACGGACGTGAACCCCATCTTATTCGTATACCACTCCACGGACGCCGCCACGTCTGCGACGGACAGCGTCGGAAACATCGACATGGGGTAGATTTCGGGTTGGCCTGGCACTGCTGAGTTGCTGGATCGAAGCTAGCCCGGTCTACAGTCCCCTGGCGAGCTGCTCCTGCTGCCAACTGTAGTCGACATCGCCTTCGTAGAACCTATCAGGGTTCTCCACCGCCCAGATCTGCTTGCGGATAAGGAAGTTGTCCGGGTCCAGCTCGAGCCCCTGCCGCCAGCGTGCGAGCGCGTCCTCGACCCTACCAGCCCTGTATAGGTTCAATCCTTCACGGAAGATTGCGTTGGCCTCGGAGTGCTCGGTGCCCAGGACGCCTTCCGGTTCTTCCCCGGCCGGCGTTGGACTTTGTCCCGACACCCAGCGCTCAAGGACCTCGGCCGTCTCGCTCCGTCTTATGTCGAAGCCGCCCAATTGGCTGAAACGTACGATGCCCTGTTCGTCGATAAGAAATCCGTTCGGAATGGCCCTGAAACCGTAAAGGTCGCTCAGGATGTTCGCCTGATCGACGAGTGTGGTGAACCTGGCGCCGGCCTTTTCGACGTAGTGTCGCGGCTTGTCGGACGACTGCGCGTCTATGGCGACTGATAGAACCTCGACGCCGCGACCTCGGTTCTCGTCACTGAACTGCTGCCAGCCTGGCAGCTGCTCCCTGCATCCTCACCAGGACGCCCACATGAACAGGACGACCTTTCTGCCCCGGTAGTCGGAGAGCCTTACCGAGCCTCCTGTCAGAGAGGGTAGCTCGAAGTCCGGGGCCGGGTCGCCTGCCATGATCGTTCTGAGGGCCATTGCTGACATGGTCAAATCTCCTTGTCCGTACCCTTCTCCTTTGAGTTATCGCCGGAAGACGGGCCGGGTTTGCAAAGTAGTCATTGTCGTGTAGGTCAGCCTACAAGACGGTTCCTTACATCCAATAGGAATGCTTCAGGTTCGTCCAGCCTAATGCCTATTGTATCGCCTTCCTTCTTCTTTGCGAAAAGGCTCTCGAGTTAATCTGCCTCTACCTTGGGATCAGGCAGAACTCGTTGCCGTCCGGGTCGGCGACTACGGCCAGTTTCTCACTCGGCTCGCTGAAGCCCCTGAGCGCCCGTCCGCCGAGGGCTTCGACTCTCGCCAGCGCCGACAGCACATCGGGCACCTTCAGGTCCATATGTACCCGGGTCTTGCTGGTTTTCTTCTCTGGGACCCGCTGGAGATAGACTGTCAGACCGCTGGGCAGGGGTTGGAAGGCGAGATACTGTTCCCAAGCCGAATCCCGCTTGACGCCCAGCACTGCCGAATAGAACGCCTCCGCTCGATCAAGGTCGGCAACGTCTATGCCGATGTGAGTCAGTGCTCCCACCGGTCCCGATTCTTCTGTCATTGTGACATCCTCCCAACACGTGGGCCCAAGTGTACTGTACTGCGAATGTTTCATTGAGGCGGTGGCGGGTAAGGGGCGGCCGAATCGCGTTAGCACTCATTTCTGGGAGTTGATGAGTCCCAAACCCAGAACCTCATCGCGATCTCTAAAACGCCGGGTCGGGCTATTGATGCCGGAGTTGCGTTCAGCGTTACTGACGGCCCGGACTCCCGACTCCAAGCGTTTTAGTAGGCTACTGCTGCCCCCTTTGCCTGACCAGGAAGCCTATCCCGACTCCACCGCCAGGGCTACGACGGCTATCAGCACTACGAGCCAAGCCGGGAACCCTCCGCCCTCTTCACGCTCCGGCATAGGGGTCGGTGTATCCGTCGCCGTGGGCGCAGACGTAGGGGTTGGCGTGGCCGAACATCCAGTCAAAAGAATGGCCAGGAGCGCAGCGGCGACGATCAGCACATCTATCTTAGCTTAGAGGGTGTGTGACAATGGTCTAAACTCGCGTGGTGACAGTTTGGTGTGATGACGAGATTGTTGCTACGTTAGGGGTATGGAACGGAAAGCGTATCCCAGCGATTTGACCGATCTCCGGTGGGAATTGTTGGAGCCTCTGTTGCCCCCCCCCGATTCCCCCAGGGGGCATCCTCGCACCGTGGACCTGCGGGAGGTGGTGAACGGCATACTGTACGTATTGCGCGGTGGCATACCCTGGCGAATGACGCCCCACGATCTGCCCCCTTGGGGTACGGTCTGGTGGTATTTCTGAAAATGGCGGGCCGATGGCATTTGGGAGCGGGTTGAGGAGGAGCTGCGCCCCATGGTTCGAGAGAGGGATCGGACGGAGCCAAGCTGGTACTGGGCAAACTCCTGGGCCGGTTCCCGAGGCTGGAACTGCCGGAGACCGGCGAGACTTGGGTTCATATAGCGATGGTTCACCTGATGCTCAAGAGGCTCAAACCAACCTGAATCGAATTTGTCACACACCCTCTTAGGGTTGTAGATTGCCTTTGACCTTGTTCATCAGGATATCAATCCCCGGATCACCTGTGCCATCGGGCCTGGGTCATCAATATCCTGCATTTGCACCATGTGGCTACTTCTGATGCCGCTGGACGCCCGTATGTTGCCTCGACCGGTGATGAGCTCGAAGAAACTCCGTGACTCCGATATGGAGTTAATCGACTTCGTCGGTATCTCGGTAGTGTGCAGACCGGCGAAACGGTACATATGCACGACTCGACGGTTGGTCACGTAATAGGATGTGTGGCGATTCATCCAGTACCGGATGACCCCCTGGAAATACAGATACATGCCCACCAGAGAAAGCCCGAAATAAAAGACCGCATGCGACTGTTCCTGCAACAGGAGATAGCCTGCCCCTGCGAAGAAGGGCAGACTCATCACCATGCGGGCGACAGCCGGCTTCAGCGAGGGATGGCGCAGCTCCAGGGCACTCTCGTTGGGCAGAAGGACCAGACGGGGTCGTGAGCCCACAAAGCTAAAGTAGAGTCCGCACAGAACTACTGCCACACCCAGTATGATTATAATCGCCGAGGCCCAGGTAGCCAGATCGGTGTCGATAATCAGTAGAACGCCCGCCCCAATCAATGGCGAACCTGACAGCACGCTCGACACCGCCCGGAGCTTTGCCGAAATGGAGGCGGAGGGCGTTTCGTATTCAGCTGGAGGCTTGGCCTCTCCCGCCGCTTCTCCAGATTCCAGATTGGTCATGCCTACCTCCCTCTGAACAGTTGGATAGCCAAAGACAACGCCGTGATCAGTACGCTGATCGCGGCCATGAGCGCATGATTCTGGGACAGGCCGTATGCCTCCGCCTGCATCCCGCTTGGAAGGACGCGAATCACCGATAGAGTCACACTGTCCGGTGATTCGCGTCCTCCCGGAGGTTCCGGAGGCGGTGTCCAGAGTTCAGGTCGCAAGAAAACTTCGAACGAAACGTCACAGCAAAGATCTTCCTGACCGTCGGGACTTCCTGGGCCGGATCCGTCGTATCCGCCCGCGACATTCATTGTCACAGTTACTGATTCACCGCTTGGCAGGTTCCCGCTGTCAGGCGATATATTCACCCACCCCACCGGGCTGATGGCCTTCCAGTCCATACTTGCTCCATTCAAGGGGTTATTGGTCAACTTGAAAGTCCTGCTCCATGACGTTCCCGCATCTACTGCGGGCGCTGTCGTGGGCGTGGGAGTAGGCGTAATCGTCGGCGTAGGAGTGGACATGGGCGCTGTCGTGGGCGTCGCGCTGCCCTGGTTGGACGGCGTTCCGCTACCCACGCCGTTCACCGCCCTGACCCGGAATGTGTAGGCAGTGCCGTTCCTCAGTCCGGTCACCGTGTAGGAATTGGCGTTGGACTGACCGGG
>DAOUHG010000263.1:0-10883 GCA_034428835.1 Dehalococcoidia bacterium | reverse complement strand
GCTCTCTTTTCGGGAGGTCAGCGTCTCCCCCGACGTGGTCAATATTGTCAGGCTGTCGCCCTTGACCTCGATGGTGTCAACGTTGCCCCGCACGGTCATGGCCACAACGTCGTTGAGACCGATCTCCTGGTCGCCTCCGACAGCGCTGGAGAGCAGGTTCACCACGATCGCAACTATAGCCACCGTGATTAGAAGATAGATGAAGCTGTTTCGCAGCCGACGGGAGCCCATTCACGTCTCCAACGGGTTGTGCAGGTCAATTGCGCGAGTTGTGTCATCCGCGCTGTCTTCATCTTACATTACGACGCCATTGGCGGCAAAAGATTTGGAGTTCTCGTAAACGAAGACTATCGGGCAACAACCAACATGCTTTCAAGGACTGGGATGTAAGTTATAATGTGGCCGATTGAAGACACTGGAGATGATCGAGTGGCGAACGTCGACGCAGGAACGATCCGAGGGACTGCTCCAATGGCAGGGCAACTTGCCGATCACGACCTGGTCGAGATGTACAGGCAGATGGTCCTCGTCAGGACGCTAGACGAGCGCATCTGGATGCTGAATCGACAGGGGAAGGCGGCGATCGTCGCCTCATCACAAGGACACGAGGCCGGACAGATCGGTAGCGTCAGGGCGCTGGAACGGGGCAAAGACCAGTTCTACATCTACTACCGCGACCTCGCCGTGATGCTGACTCTGGGCATGACCCCCGTAGAGATAATGTCGGGGTTTCTTGCAAAGGCCGGCGAACCCCTCAGCGGCGCCAGGCAGTTTCCTACGCACGGCGCATACCCTGAGCTAGGATTGGTAAATCTCTCAAATGTTGTCGGGACTCAGATTCCGCAAGCAGTAGGCGCGGCACTTGCCGCCAAGATGCGTGGAGAAGACAGTGTCGTCATCACCTACTTTGGGGACGGCGCATCGAGCGTCGGTGACTGCCACGAGGCCATGAATTTCGCGGCTGTACACAGGCTGCCCGTGATCTTCTTCTGCGAAAATAACAAGTACGCGATCTCCGTGCCGGTGTCAAAACAGATGGCAGTGGACAGCATCGCGTCGCGTGCAGAGGGATACGGAATGCCCGGCATCGAGGTCGATGGATGCGACATTATGGCAGTGTTCGAGGCCACCTCCGAGGCCGCCCGAAGAGCAAGGTCTGGTCAGGGACCTACCCTCATAGAGGCGCACGTCGAGCGATACCTGCCACACACGTCCGATGACGACGATACGCGATACAGATCAGCAGAGGAGATCCAGGAAGCGCGGAAGCGAGACCCGCTGACTCTGCTGTCGGGCCAGCTACGTGAGTCAGGACTACTGACAAACGACATCGACAATGCATTCCGCGCTGAGGCGATGCGCACTGTCAATGAGGCCACGGATGCCGTGGAATTAGCGCCCTACCCGGCTGTGGACGACTTTGGAGACCACGTCTATGCACAGTAGATGGGACATCACAGGTCTGTCTGAGAGGAGCCACAGATTCCTGAGCTGAGTGTAATTGAGGCCGTACGCGAGGCGATGCGCGAGGAGATGCGCCGAGATGACCGGGTCTTTGTGATGGGCGAGGACATCGGTGCTCGCGGTGGCGTGTTCTTGGCTACCGAGGGGTTTATCGAGGAGTTCGGAGAGGCCCGGGTGATCGACACGCCGCTGGCGGAGTCATCGATTGCGGCGATAGCACTTGGAGCGGCATTGAACGGGATGCGACCGATAGCTGAGATCGAGTTTGCCGACTTCATATGGCCGACCATCAACCAGATTGTCGGCGAGGCCGCGCGAGTGCGTTACGGGACGAACGGGCGCATGAGCGTTCCTATGGTGCTGCGAGCACCGCAGGGCGGCGGGGTGCGCGGAGCGCTCTATCACTCGCAGAGCGTAGAGGCGTTCTTCGCACACACTCCTGGACTCAAGGTCGTAACTCCGGCGACTCCCTACGACGCCAAGGGACTGCTGAAGAGCGCGATCAGGGACGACGATCCCGTCGTGTTCCTTGAACATAAGCGCACCTATAGGCTCGTGCGCGGTGAAGCCCCCGACGAGGACTACACCATACCCATCGGCGAGGCGGACGTGAAGATGGCGGGAGAAGACCTGAGCATCATCACGTATGGACTCATGGTCCACCACTGTCTCGAGGCAGCACGTGAAGTTACTTCGGAGGGAGTGAGCGTCGAGGTCGTGGATCTCCGCACTGTGCGCCCGATCGATCGACAGACAGTACTGGACTCAGTCATGAAGACCGGCAAGGTTTTGATAGTGCACGAAGACACCAAGGCAGGAGGCATAGGCGCAGAGGTGGCTGGGATCATTTCGGAAGAGGCTTTCGAGTATCTGGATGGTCCGGTGAAACGTCTGGCGGGCCCCGAGGTCCCAGCGATGCCGTTCGCCCCCACCCTGGAGGCAGAGTTCATGCTCAACACCGAGAAGATAACAGACGCGATCCGCCAGCTAGCGGCGTACTAGGCGAGTTCACTTCCAACATGATTATCGAGCTGCCACAGGTAGGAGAGTCGGTAACGGAAGGGGTTATCGGGAAATGGCTCAAGTCGATCGGTGATCGCGTAGAGCGGTTCGATCCGCTCGTAGAAGTTGTCACCGATAAGGTGAACATGGAGATGCCCTCGCCGGTTGCAGGAACGCTAACGGCGGTTCTGGCAGATGAGGGAGAGACCGTCCCCATGGGCGCGCCCATCGCCGAGATGGCAGTGGACGGGGAGACTTCCCCCACCGAAAGTTCTCCGTCGACTGAAATTGCCAGGGCGGTGGATGCATCCCAACCTTCCCCGAGCAGAATAGGCACACTTCTGAAGGACGTTGCACCTGTTGGGCCCACGGGCTCCGGCGGTCCTATCTCTGCTGATTCTCCGAGCCGACCTCAACGCCCTGCCAGACGTCGCCGCTACTCGCCAGCGGTATTGCGACTCGCTGAAGAGCGAGGCATAGATCTCGCCAAGATTGTGGGGACTGGGATCGGCGAGCGTGTCACGCTAAAAGACGTTCGTCGGTTCATAGAGCAACCTGCATCTCTAAAAGAACTTGGAGTAAGCGCTTCCGAGGTCCCGCCGATTCGGACCGATACCAACGACGAGAGGGTCCTGCTGACTCCCGTTCGGCGTATGATCGCTGATAATATGGTGAGAAGCGCCAACGAAATTCCGCAGGCGTGGACGCTTATAGAGGTCGACGTAAGTAGCCTGGTCGCGCGCAGACAGGCAATACGGGGCGACTTCCAAGATCGCGAGGGCATCAACATCACCTATCTGCCGTTCATAATGAAGGCCATCGCGGAGTCGCTCAAGGAGAACCCTCTGCTCAATTCATCCTGGGATGGCGACGCGATCCTGTACAAGCGGCGAATTAACATCGGCATCGCTGCAGCGGCGCCAGACGGGTTGGTCGTGCCTGTGGTCCACGACGCTGACACGATGAGCATTGCGGGGCTAGCGCGTAAGATCGACGACCTCACAACTCGCGCACGGAGAGGCCAGCTAAGGATCGAGGACGTTCAGGGCGGCACATTCACTCTTAACAACACCGGAGTCTTGGGATCGGTACTAAGTCAGCCTTTGGTGAACTTCCCGCAGGCGGCGATACTTACCACAGAGGCGATTGTGAAGCGTCCGGTAGTTGTCGGAGACGGCATCGCGATCCGGTCGATGATGAACCTGTGCATGAGTTTCGATCACAGGATCATGGACGGTGCAGAGGCGAGCGCATTCGTCAACTCGGTGAAGCAAAGGCTTGAATCTATAGGACCGGATACTGGAGTGTACTGAGGGCCGCGCTGTCGGCAAGGAACATTCAAGGTGAGTGCGTTCCCTGTCAATCCACTGGACGTGATCGACCTAGGCTTTTTGCCTTTCCTGGAGGCATGGGAGCTTCAGCTTCGTCTGCATGACAGCGTCGCCGAGGGACGCAGGCCTGACACTCTACTTCTTCTCGAACACCCTCACACGTACACGCTGGGCAGACGCGGACACTACGAGGACATCCTGATTGAACAGTCCGAGATCGAGCGCCTGGGGATAGACGTGCATCACACCGACCGAGGCGGAGAGGTTACATACCACGGTCCGGGCCAGCTAGTCGGATACCCTATAATCGACCTGCGCCGCTGGGGCGGCGGTCCTCTGAAGTACGTGAGTTCACTGGAACAGGTGATTTCGGAGTCACTCGCTGAACTCGGCATTGAAGGCACCTCTGAGGGTCACCCTACAGGCGTGTGGGTGGAGGATCGAAAGGTAGCGGCTATCGGAGTAAAGGTCGGACGTCGAGTGACCACGCATGGATTCGCTCTGAACGTCTCAACTGACCTTTCTCACTTCAAGAACATCGTCCCATGCGGAATGCCGACGGCTGAAGTGACTTCAGTAAGCCGAGAATTGGGGACAATGGTGCCCGTTGGGGAGGTGCTCCCAGTTATCGTGGAGAAGTTCGGCAAAGTGTTCGGTTACTCTCCCGAACCTTCTCAAGTGTCGTATAATCGCCGACACAAAATCCCAGCCGCGAACTGACTGAGGAGAATACCTGATGTGCACATACGTTACCGAGCAGAGGAAGATAGACGGAAGCGGCCGGGGTCAGCGAGGCTGGTTCAAGCTGACCAACGCCAGGGTGTACTACGACCATCCATTCCACTCGCCGGATGACCACACCCTAAACATCGATTTCGTCAACGAAGAACTGGGGCTGGATGCGCGTATTCCAGTGGAGCTATCCGCCGAGTCGGCCCGCGCACTGGTGCAGGCAATCGAGGCCGCGCTCCAGTCAGGTGAGCACCTGCACTAAGGGTAGCGGTACTTTCGAATCCCCTTCACCAGCCACCAGACCACGACTACCACAATCAGAGAGATCATCCCGCCGAGAATCATCGTTCTATCGGCTCCGATCTGTTCGGACAGGATTCCAACTTCAAACGTACCCACGTTGTTGGCGGTCATTGCGCTGACCGAGTGAGCGCTCACAGCTCGCCCGCGCATGTAGTCTGGCGTTGTCAACTGCACAGTGGTCTGACGAGTAGTCATACCGATTGCGTCTGTCGCGCCGAGCCCGGCGATTATCAGCGTACCCAGCCACAGCGACGTGGTGAAGCCGAAGGCGATCAGAAGCACCGCATACAATAGCGTCGCGTACAGCACCAGCATGCCCTTGGCCCTGTAATTGGCCAAGAAAAGTACGGAGAATGTGCCCACCACTCCACCAAGCGAGTTGGCGGCGGTGACGACTCCGACGGCGGCGGGCCCCGCTTTGAACATCCTGTCCACTATTAACGGCAGGATTTGCCTGTAGAAGCTCACGATTGTGACGCCGATGTCCAGAAGGTAGAGTCCTGGGAGAATCGGATGCCTCATCACGTACACTGCCCCCTCCCAAATACGCAGTAACACGGACTCGTGTCCACCTTGGGGCGGCGCCTGGGCGACCTGCGCTCTAATCATGAGCGGCATGATCGATGCGGGAAGGGCGAAGAGGGCCGACGCCGCAAAGGCAGCTGTGGTGTCCAGGGTTTCAACCAGGGCAGCGAAGGCAAGAGGGGCAGCAATCGCGCCAATCTGGAACGTCGCCTGATTGGACGTGACCGCGTGCATTAAGTGGGATCTAGGCACGATGTTGGCGGTAATGGCAGACCTGGCGGGACCTCCCAATACGCTCGACACTCCCAGAATGGCCGTGACAGCGTAGATATGCCAGGGTTCCAGTCCGTCTATCGCGGCAAGTATAGCCACAATTCCGAGAAACAGAAAGCTGAACGACTGTGCCGCAGCAATCAGTTTCTTTCGATCCCACCTATCCGCGAGAGCACCGCCGAACAGAATCGCAGGCAACTGGACCGCTAGTTGCACCACTCCGAGCAGGCCTAGTTGAATCCCTGAGCCGGTTGCGTCGTAGAGCCAGACCCCGGTTGCCAGCATCCGCATCTGCATGGTCAGCAGTCCGCAGACGGACGAAATCCACAGGATTCGGTAGTCCCTGTATGCGAACGCCGACCAAGGCCTGAGATGGGGCTCAGGCGAACCGGAGGGTCGATTGCCCTCCCCTCGACTTCGGCCCAGTCGATCCAAGGCCACTATCGGGAGTCGCGAGTGTTGATCTGGTAAAGGGTCTTCATCTGGCGGCTGGCATTATACAGCAGCAGACGATGGAGAATCATGTCACGAGTCAGCTGCATACATTGAGATCATACTTTTGTACTAGTGAGGATACCCAATTCGAATGACCCAAAGATACGCCGAAGGTATGCCATGCAATCATAAGGTCTAGCGATGTGCGATGCCCTTCAACCCCCTAGAGTTATTTGCGTAATCAATTCTCACTCTAGGAGCGGAAGGAAACAGACAATGCTGAGAATAGAGAGAAGCGCGGACTCAACGATCATCAGCGGAGAGGACACAAACGCGGTCACAGTCTCGCCGGCGTCGTTCATGGCCGTTGGCGACAATCTAGACGCGCTTCTTACAACGGGCGAGCGGTTCCCGCAGGTCAAACTACAACTGAGGGGTTGCCAGCGGTGCGGCGGCGACGTGACAACCGGCAGAGACTGGGACGGTGACTACATAAGGTGCCTTCAGTGCGGCTGGTACAAGGATGCGCCCGGCGACGCAGTGTCTGCATTGGTTGAAACGACGATGGCGAGACTCATGGAGGAGATGGAGCAGCCGCGTGCGAGCTAGCGCCTATCGGTCAACGTCCCCCTTTGGCCCCCTCCTGTCAAAATCGGCAGGAGGGGGTCTTTGCTTTACCGGCATCAGAGTCCGCTTGTATACTCCCACAAGGCATTGAAGACTCAGTCGTTAGCTGGAGGTTTCACCATCGAAGAGGTTCGATTGCGCGCTGTGTTGGAGTCTCTGAAGAGTGGCGAGCTGAGCGTAGATCAGGTCGTCTCACAGATACGAGACCTTCCCTACGAGGACTTGGACTTCGCCAAGGTGGACCATCACCGGTCGATTCGGCAGGGCTTTCCAGAGGTCATCTTCGGCCAGGGTAAAACTCCCGAGCACATTGCCGAGATAGCATCGTCAGTTCTGAGTCGATCAGACCGGCTTTTGGTCACAAGGGCGACGCCGGAGGCCTACGAGGCCACGGTGAAGAAGGTGGCCGATGCCAAGTACGACTCTCCAGCCAGGTGCATTGTCGTTGATCGCAGACCTGATACCACTGGGGTGCCAGGAGTAGCGGTGCTGTGCGCTGGCACGGCCGATCTGCCAGTGGCGTCGGAGGCTGCGATCACGGCGGAACTGATCGGCTGCCAAGTGGACAGGATTTCAGACGTAGGAGTTTCGGGTCTCCACAGACTGCTGGACCACCTCCCCAAGCTGCGTGCCTGCCGGGCGCTCGTGGTGGTAGCAGGTATGGAAGGCGCTCTTCCATCCGTAGTAAGCGGTCTAGTCGATACGCCCGTCATAGCCGTACCAACGAGCGTCGGCTACGGAGCTAACTTCCAGGGCCTGGCTCCGCTGCTGGCGATGCTGAACAGCTGTGCTCCCGGCATAGGCGTCGTCAATATCGACAACGGCTTCGGCGGAGGCTATCTTGCTGCAATGATTAACCTGACCTCACGACAGAGGGCCGACTGATGACAAGCGACGCCAGGACCGACCACACAGCTACATGGCCCGTCCCACTGGGCATCGCGGCTCCCCAGACGTTTCCGGGTGGCGAGGTAGATCTGGACCTAATCCAAGCGTATGCCAGGCGAGCTGAGGAGCTCAGTTACCACAGCCTGTGGGTTGTCGAGCAGTTGGTCGGCTCCACGCCAACGCCTGAGCCATTGACGTTCCTGACCTATCTTGCGGCAGTTACCGAACGCATAAGGCTGGGGTCGGCTGTCATTATTGCAACCACGCGGAACCCAACGCTGCTCGCCAAGCAGCTCAGCACGCTCGATGTCCTCAGTCGGGGTCGGCTGATCGTCGGAACCGCCCTGGGTGGCCGTCCCTGGACATATCCCCTCTTCGGGGGGCCGTCGGAGCGGCGCGTTCGCCACTTCACCGAGTCCGTCGGCGTAATGAAGGCCCTCTGGACACAGGAAAGGGCAGTCTTCAACGGCGATTTCTGGCAACTGGACGGAGTGCCGATGAGCCCGAAACCTGTTCAGAAGCCACATCCGCCATTGTGGTTTGGCGGCCGACACCCTGCCGGACTGCGGAGGGCTGCCCGGATGGCCGACGGGTTCATGGGCGCAGGGTCGACTTCCACGGCCCAGTTCAGAGAGCATGTCGAGATCCTGCGTGAGGAGCTAGAACTGCGGGGCAGGGACTCAAGCCCGTTTCCGATATCCAAAAGAGTCTATATCGCGGTGGACGACGATGCCGAAAGGGCGGAAAGGCGGCTCACTGAATGGTTCGGAGCGTGGTATGGCAGGGCCGAAATGGGGTCCGAAGTGTCAGTCTGGGGAAGCGTCTATGCCTGTGTCCAAGGACTCCAAGAAGTGATCGACGCTGGCGCCGAAATGTTGATGCTCAATCCAGTGTTCGACTTCGATGAGCACCTGGAGACCCTGGCGTCAAAGGTGGGGCCTGCGCTAGAGCGCAAGTTAGCGCCTTAGCGTGCGGCCAGAACCTCAGAATGCGTCCTCAGAATTGGCGATGGAGGTGAGGTCGGCGTGGGTGTAGGAACCGAGCGACCGGAAGTCGAACTCAGTGTAGTTCTTGATCCACTTCAGCGCAACCTTGTAGGCCTGCTCATATCGCTGGAGCATCTCCGCAAGAGCCTCCTGAGAGGCTTCATCGGAAGCAGCGGCGGCGGTACGGCGCTCGGATATGTCGACGAGTTCGTCTTGTAGCAACTGTTTGATCAGTGCGAAATCCTGGACCTGGCCTGTGTTTTCGTCCCTGGCGCCATGGACTATTCTCTGCGCTGTTTGTGCGACTGATATGCGTCCGGTCGCCAAGTCTTCCATGAGAGCAGGGTGAATTCCCGGCTGACCCTCCAGGCTGTCTATGCCCTTTGCGCCACGCCCTTGCAGCCAACCCTCGACGCACTCGATTAGTATCCGGGCGTTTCGGCGCGAGCCTTCGGTGGTAATAGATCCTTCAGGGACCGCGATGTTGACCGGGAAGTTGCTGGGGTCGTACATGTCCGGTGAAGGTTCCCAACCTGAATTCCTAAGCTGCCTGAATGGCTCCGCGGCCGTCTTCATGTGGAAGATGTGCGCCACCCACCCACGCAGGAACCCCTGCTGAGCCTCCCACTCCTTGTCAGAACGGATAGATTCTCCGGCGACAAGGTTGACTTCTTCCTCTCTCGATGGCAGAGCGGTTGCCATTCCTCCTATGGGGACGGCACCATGTCGCAGGCAAACGGCGACTAACCTTCTGAAGATGTTGGTCATGAAGTCAGTAGTCTTGATGTCCACGCCGAACCTGTCAGGCCAGACCTGGTCTGGGTCCGACATTACATACTCCAGGACTGATGCCTTGAAGTCCCAACGAGCCGCATTTAGGCCGGCCGCGTAAGGCCCGAGCTCCCACAGCAGTTCGTCCATGATGTAAACGGCAGGCAAAGATTCGACCAGGAATATGCCCCTGATCTCGGCATCGTCAGGATATCCAAGTCTCTCCCGACTGAAGTCGAAGAATTCACGGTAGAAACAAGCCTCTTCGACTACCTCCACCTTGGGCAGATAGAAATACAATCCCTGGCCCTTCTCGACCTGCACTTTGCCGCCGTATGCCATCGTGAGACCCAGGCCGAGTATCGTAGCAGGGATCGGATTCCCGTCAATGGTGAATTCGTGCTCATCGAGGTGAGTCCCGCGTTCTCGGTGCATGAAGAAGGGAAGCTCGCCGGGTTGAAGTTCGTACGTCCGGTTGCGGGCCGGATTGTGGAATCTAAGCGTACCCAAGGTCGCATCGCGACGATTGATCGCTGCCATGACGGTATCCCCGAGACGGTGACCGGCTGAGTCTTCGTCATCATCAAGGTAGCCGGTCGCGCGCTCCCCGTCGGCGCCGGGATTGAGAGCGTTGATGGCCATATTGGTAATGGAAACGGGACCGGAGATCTCTATGCCGGGACGCAACAGATCGGCAGGCACTGGTGGGACACGCCAGTCGCCGGAGTTGATCTCGGATTCAAGCGGAAAGTCCGGAAGGACCCTGTCGTTCACGGCTCTCGCAATCATGGCTTCACGCCTGGCGCGTATGTCCGCAGTCGATGGTGAAAACTTGTCGTAGGCGGCGGTGATGTAGTCCAAGAAGTCCGGAGTGAACAGGTCTTCCGCTCCGGGTACATCTGCGAATTCGACTCGGTCGGCGGCGGACATCGTGACTGCCTTTCGGGATAGCTTCAACTTCGGAGGCAATAGCGAGTTTACTCAGGCTGCAACGAGGGTGTCAATTTGGCCATTCCGACTTTAGTAGCTCGCGATGGAGGACTCGTTGACGGTTTCACAATCGCTTGGCTACACTCGCGAAAACCCACAGGAGGCAGTCTTCGACTATGGCACTACTTCTCGGCAGGCAAACTATCCAGAATCTTCTGGACATGGAAAAGATGATCGAGATCCTGGAGCAGGCGTTCGGTGAGCTGAGTTCAGGGTCGGCGGTGATGCCTCAGCGGACAGCAGTCGCCGATGGGGACGTAAACGGATGGTACGCATTTATGCCGGCGCAGCTCAAGAAAATGGGCGCGCTGGGAGTGAAGTCCGTCACCGTGTACAAGGACAATCCGGCAGGGCACGGGCTGCCGGCGACGCTGGCAACCATTGTTCTCATGGATAGTCAGACCGGACAGACCCTCGCGGTAATGGACGGTGGCTATATCACTGCAATGAGGACCGGGGCGGTAACCGGACTTGCAACGAAATACCTGGCTCGCAAGAACGCCAAGGTAGCCGGTGTGATGGGCGCGGGAGTACAGGCACGAACACAGCTTTGGGG
>DAOUHG010000262.1:0-3413 GCA_034428835.1 Dehalococcoidia bacterium | reverse complement strand
ACATCTCAAGCGGCTCAGCGGAGGCTGCAAGCGCCTGTTCCAGGTCCGCCGGCTCCACCGACTCGAAGTCCAGGCAGCGAGCGAGCGCCTGGGCGAAACCGGAGATCTCAACGGCCATCGTGATGTTACCTCCCCAGGGCGTGTTTCCTATTGTAGAACATTCAACGCCATTAGCATAGATGGTCTATTGACATCTCTATTGTATGGCAGTATACATAATATATGAGTCTAGATACACAACAGACATTTGCACCATCTGATCTGGATGCTCGAAAGTCAACTCCCATTTCGACGATGCGGCCAGCCAGCACGCACAGATTCTCATGTGTCGTTTCCGGCATGGACGGCACTCGTGTCCTCATCCCATGCGTATGGGGCAGCGAGTCCCACAGCGTGACATTTACCACGGACGACGCACACACCGTCAGCATACCGGTGGAACACCGCCAGCGTGGCCCGCCCTGCTGAGACACAGGACCTCACTCGGACCTGGAAGTCCACGTCCGGGTCACCTGTACCTGTACGAGCAAAAAGAGTCACGGCAACTGGAAGGGCGCGAACCTCTGCAGCTGCCGGCCCGTCATCTTACGTCACTCATTTCATGTTTCCACACCCTGTACTAATTTCCAGTCATCCCAAAGGAGAAAGACCAGATGCTAAATCACCATACCGAGGGCCTGCACAAGAACCAGATCGGCCCTCCTGAGGACTCCCACCTGGACAACGTGGAGTTCGCGGACAATCCCGAGGCTCGATGCCCGGTAGTACTCATCGTCGACACTTCCTCATCCATGACCGGCGAACCCATCGCACGTGTGAACGAGGCCATCGCGGACTTCAGGACCGAGATTTCCAGGGACCATCTCGTCTTCCTCCGGGCGGACGTGTCACTGGTTGCCTTCAATCACGAGACCCAGGAGTACGACTTCGCGTCAGTGAAGCAGTTCAATCCCCCACCCCTGGAGGCCAGCGGCGGCACACGTATGTGCTCGGCCATCCACACTGCCCTCGATCTCCTGGAGCGCAGGAAGCAGGAATACCGGAAAGAGGCCACCTCCTACTACCGGCCTATAGCGATGCTCCTGACTGACGGTAATGCGGAACACGACTCGGAGGAGGAGATCACCTCCGTCGGCGAGAGGATCGCCAGGGAGGAGGAGGGCAGGCACGTCGCGTTCTTCTCCTTCGGTGTGGATGGAGCGAACACTGAAGCGCTCGAGCGTATAACGCCGGCGCACCGGCCTCCGATGCACATAGGAGACTCGCGAAATATAGAAGGGCTGTTCAGGTGGCTATCCAACTCCGTGGCGATAGTCTCCACCTCGCAGCCCGGGGATAAGCTGACGCTCGATCCGGTGGAAGGCTACCTTGACTACTGAGGTAACTCGGGCCGGAACTGAAGCAGGGCTTGAGCCGGACGGTCAACCGGATAGTGAAGGGTGCAACGGGGCTTGCGAGATTAGCAGCCTGCGAGTCGCGGCAGCTTCCCATGTGGGCAGGGCCCACCTGGAGACCAGCACCCCTTGCCAGGACGCCAGCGAGTACAGGTTCTGCCCGACCACCGACTCCTTTGTGGCAGCGGTGGCTGATGGCGCTGGCTCCTCGGCCCGTTCCGAACAGGGAGCGCAGGCGGCCGTGGCTACCCTGGTCAGCGAAGCACTAGCACTAATGCAGCAGGACGCCAGTCCGTGCGAGGCTCTCAGGGAGGCCTTTGACCGGGCGCAGAAGACGGTGGCCGCCCTGGCGGAGTCTGAGCAGCGAGACCCTGGAGACTACGCCACGACACTGCTTTCCGTTGTGTGGACCAACCATGGACTGGTGGCAGCCCAGACGGGTGATGGCGCCATATTGGCAGACGGCGAGCTTGTCCTCGAGCCCGATCGGGGTGAGTACGTCAACGAGACCAGGTTCATCACGTCGGCATTCTGGCAGCCAACGGTCCGAAGTATCGATGGACGCATAGAACGGCTGGCGATGATGACCGACGGCCTGCAGGACCTGGCACTCGAATCCGGCTGCACGCAGCCGAGGCCACACGCGCCGTTCTTCGATCCCCTGTTTCGGTGGCTTGCCGAGCAGGCAGACGAGGAATCGGCATCGTCCCTATTGGGGTCGTTCCTGGGATCGGAGAGGATCGGCGAACGCACCCATGACGACGTGACCCTTCTGCTGGCGATGCGGGGAGGCTGGTGATGACTGCGGTCACTGATTCAACTGGCAGGCGGGTTGTCCTTGGAACGGAGATCGCCCGCGGGGGCGAGGGAGGTATCCACGAGGTCCCGACCAGTCCCTGGATGGTGGCCAAGGTATGGAACGAGCCCAGTCCTTCAAAGGTCGAAAAGCTCACAGTGTTGCTTCGACGGAGTTCCGGACCACCTCGGAGGGCGGGTGACAGGATTGCACTTGCCTGGCCCGAGAGGGCCCTGCAGGACGAGACCGGGCAGGTTGTCGGTTTCCTGATGCCCAGGGCGCCCGACGGTTACCATCAGCTGGTCCGGTACTGTTCCAGGGCCGCCCGGCGTGAGCTCGAAGCAGAGCGTGGAAGCGCGTACACGCGCCTGGAGCTGCTGAACATCGCGCGGAACGTCGCCGAGGCCTTTCAGTGGGTCCACGCACAGCACTTCCTGGTGGGCGACGTGAACCACACAAACATCCTCGTGGACCGCGACACGGGAAGCGTGTTCCTCATAGACGTCGACTCGTTCCAGGTCACGGACGAGCGGACGGGCGTGACCCACCGCTGCGACGTCGGAAAGGACGAGTTCACGCCACCCCACCTGTTGAACCGCCAGCTCGGCAGCGTGGACCGCACACCCGACGACGATGGATTCGGACTGGCTATCCTCATATTCGAGATCCTCATGGACGGCGTTCACCCGTATGATGCGGTCAACACCTCTGCCCAGGGTCCTGCCGGCAACCAGCGTCTTCGAAATATATCCCAGGGACTGGCGCCCTACGCCACCATTCTCGAGAACTTCGGCGACGCCTGGCTGGAGGCATCTCGAGTGGGCGACCAGCGAAGCCGTCAACTGGTCCAGGAGATGGCGTTTGAATTCATCAGGCGTGTCTCTGGAACAGGGAGCGGGACGGCTGTGGAGCCTCGAATCAGGGCATGCCTCCACCTGGAACCCGGGCTCCAGCGACTGTTCAGAGCGGCGTTTCCCAACGAGGGGGCCGGCGCCTCCCCACATCGCCCCACTCCCGGAGACTGGGTTATGGCCCTGGAAGTGGAGATGGGGACTGTGCAGTCACGGATGCGTCCGTGGAAGTGGCCGGGTACGGTTTCTGCACCTCGTCTCCTCGGCGCTCTGGCTGCCGTCCTTCTCATCGTGTGCCTGATTGGTACCATCGTCGCAGGGGCCGACGCCGCCTGGAGCTACTTCTCCGGCGATGTGGGCCCGGATGTCGTC
>DAOUHG010000261.1:0-4024 GCA_034428835.1 Dehalococcoidia bacterium | reverse complement strand
AGGCGTAAACTTCGGCGCGGGTTTGTCGAAGGCGATGGCCGCGCCGGGTGTGCCCGTCGCCTGCGTCAGCAGCCTGGACTCCTACGGACTCATGACGCACATGCAGGACGACGCCCTCCGTGAGAAGGTTCTCGACGTCTTCAAGAACATGTACTCTCAGGCAATTGGAAGCGGCCCAGTCATGGACTACCTGACGCAGACCGGACTGGACGCACTGCGTGGCGCCGACATAATCAACAGCGTCGTGCCGAAGTACTCCTCGACCGTCGAGTACGCCTCCAACTCCTTCTCCAAGGCGATGAAGAGCGCCGCGCAGGTCCTGCAGGCCGACATCGGCACCCGCGTCTGCTACACCCAGCACGGCAGCTTCGACGCGCACACAAACGGGATCAACCTTCAGGCCGGGCTGCTCACCGACGTCTCAGGCGGAATCTACGACTTCTACACCGACATGAAGGAGCACGATCAGAGCGAGGACGTGCTCATATTCGTCTTCTCGGAGTTCGGACGCCGCGTCAACGACAACGGCGACGGGACAGACCACGGATCCGGCGGGGTCGCGTTCGTCATCGGCGACGGCGTGCGCGGCGGCCACCACAGCTACTACCCGTCTCTGCACTCGAAAGACCTGGTCGAAGGCGACCTGGCCTTCAACCTCGACTTCCGCAGCGTGTACACCGAGCTGTTGGAGGACTGGCTGGAGGTCGATGCCAGGCCAATTGTGAAGGGCGAGTACGAAAAGGTGGGCTTCCTGAGAAACTAGACTCACAGGGATTTCCAACTCCAAGATCTTCGCGCAAGAGTAGTGGTGCGGTTCTTCATCTGCGTCTGTCCTGAGTTCCGTCAAAGAGGGATTGGAGTCAAAGGGGCCTGTCCTTGGTTTCTCTCGATACCGTAGCCTGTTGGACTTGTATCAATTGCTTGACATCTCCCACTGTCTATGTTTGTATTGGCGTACTTCGATTTATAGGTGTGGATCGTCCACTGTAGGATGCTGGCTCGGCCCTTGTTCGAGCCAGGGACATGCATTGAGCTAAAGGAGATAGGGAAATGCGTAAGGCTATTGGACTTCGCTGGTTCGTCGTCGCGGCAGGAACGGCCATGCTGCTAGCTCTCGCCGCCGCCTGCACCGAAACGGTAGAGGTGCCCGGTGAGACCGTCGTGGTGGAGAAAGTAGTAACGGAGACAGTGGAGGTTCCCGGTGAGACGGTGGTGGTGGAGAAAATAGTAACGGAGACAGTAGAGGTGCCCGGTGAGACCGTCACCGTAGAGGTGGTCAAAGAGGTACAGGTGCCCGGACAGACGGTGGTGGTGGAGAAAGAGGTCGTCAGGACCGTAGAGGTGCCCGGACAGACGGTGGTGGTAGAGAAAGAGGTCGTCAGGACCGTAGAGGTACCGGTGGAGGTGGTGAAGACGGTGATCGCCACGCCTGGCCCGGCTGACACGCGATTCTATATTGAGGCCATCGATCCAGGTTTCAAGCGTGGGGGGACGTTCGTCACGTCAAATAACGGGCCTCCCTCGCACTTCGATTATTTCGTATCGGGTTCGATCACATGGCACGGCTGGATGACCCCTATGTACGACACGCTGATGCGTAGGGACACGCGAACCGCCTTGACAACGATTGTTCCTGATCTGGCATACGCTTGGGACGTCTCAAATGGTTTCAAGACATACACTTTCAAACTCAGAGAGGGAGCGAAGTTCCACAGATCTGGAGCGGAGGTAACCGCAACAGATGTAAAGGCCACTTACGAGCGTGCCGCATTCCCAGCTGAGGGTCTGGGCTCTTCGATGAAGTCAATCTGGGATTTCGCGACACTCAATGAAATCAACGCGCTTGACACACACACTGTTGAGTTCAAGCTGGAAGAGCCACGTGGCGTAGGCGTTGTGATGTCCGGCTTCTCCGCGCAGGACATCAAAATACTCCCCAAAACCATCCTTGACGAGTATGGAGGAAACCTCAGGGAGGCAGATCCACTGGAAGTCTCCGGCTCAGGTCCTTTCATAGCGGTGTCGAGAGATGATGATCACGTGGTTATGGATGCCAACCCCGACTACTGGAATCCAAATGCTCCCTATGTAGATCGGATCGACCACATCTGGATCCCTTTGATGTCAGCAACGCTAACGGCCGCTGTAGCAGCCGGCCAGGTTGACTGGAGCATGTTTATCCCACCTGGGGATGCCTCCACACTGCAGAAGATCCCTGGCCTCCACCACCTGACACATGTGGAGGCCCTCCTACATTGGAATTCCATTTAACACTACAAGGCCACCGTTTGATGATAAGCGCGTCCGCCAGGCGGTTGCCTTGGTATTTGACCAAGAAGCCATCTCCGAGGCTGGCGCTCACGTAACGGGTATGGTATTTGGAGGCGGGTGGTTCTCAGAGGGCCAAGGGGTTTATTCGCTCTCGCCTGCTCAGCTGAGAGAAGAGAAGTACTGGAGAAGCCCGACCGAGGGGGACATTGCCGAAGCCCAGAAACTGCTGGCAGATGCCGGATATCCCAATGGTGAAGGCATTCCCACCCTGGATCTTCTCGGCAGGGGAGATGGACCATGGTGGCAAATCATGCTTGAATTGGAACAGGCATGGCTGAAGCAGCACCTGAACATAGATTCGAATATCCGTCTGGTAGAAGTATCGGTATGGGCAGACGACGAGAGTAGTGGCAATTTCGACATAGCCGCTGAGTTTAATTCGAGCCAGAGCATACCCGTCCCGGAGTTTTACATCAAGAACGCTTTTGGACGATGTGGCGATGTTCTCTGCCGAGTCAACTACGCTAGGTACGACAACCCAGAGCTTGATGCGATGCTAAGGACACTGCAACTTGAGGGTGACCCGGACAAGAGGTATGACCTTACGGTGGAACTGTCGGCTTTCTTGAGCGATGAGATGCCAGCCGTCCCGTTCTCTACCGGTGAGATTACTCACCACTTCTACTACGATGTTGTCAAAGGCTTCATCCCCGGTGGAAGTAGTTTCCAGGGTCCCTATATAACCAACAAGTGGGATCATGTCTGGTTGGATAGGTAGATGAAGTGGCTGGAAGCGCGTGAACGGTACGCGCCGCCAGCCTGACAATCCCCCCCGGAGCAAACCGGCCCGCGGGAGCAAACCGGACAAAAGGAAACAAGTCGATGGGGCAGGGCTGAAACCCTGCCCCATCATGATAAGGAAGGCATTGGAGCCTCGTCATGCAGAGATACTTGGCCCGGAGAATGCTGCTGGCGATTCCTACATTGTTCGGGCTCACCTTGATGATATTTGGAATCATGCGCGTCTTGCCTGGCGACCCGCTAGGCACCTTCATGACCGGCGACTATATAAGGATAATGTCCGAAGAAGAAATAGCTCTCATAAAACGGGACCTTGGTCTCGACCGCCCGTTAGCAGTTCAATACGGGATGTGGATGCGAGATGTATTGACCGGATCATTTGGCAAGTCTTTCCACCGTAAAGACCCGATAATAAATACGATAACAAGCAGAGGCGCCATAAGTGCAGAGATAGGGATACTCGCCGTTGCGGTATCCTGGATCATGGGCTTACCCGTTGGCATACTCAGCGCTATAAGACCCAATTCTATTTGGGACATGTTGGCCAGTTCCACGACCGTGCTGTTCTTGGCGATACCGAATTTTTGGCTGGGACTGTTAATCGTACTGGTAACGCTCACGTTTTGGGGGTACCACCCCCCGCTAATCGGCGTTCGTTTGTGGGAAGACCCGTGGACCAACTTCCAGATTGTCATCGGCCCTGTTATGGTATTGGCAACTTCGATGGCTGCTATCATTGCTCGCATGGCCCGGTCGTCTCTTTTTGAAGTGTTGAGGCAGGACTACGTGAGAACGGCCAGAGCGAAGGGGCTGAGAGAGCAGCTAACCATCGTTCGTCACGCCCTGCCGAACGCGTTGCTGCCTGTACTGACACTCAGCGGGGTCATGCTGGGATTTGTGCTAGGCGGATCAGTAGCCGTTGAAGTGGCGTTCGGCACTCCTGGGATAGGGA
>DAOUHG010000260.1:0-2087 GCA_034428835.1 Dehalococcoidia bacterium | reverse complement strand
CGCCATCAGGGACTACCTTGAGGAGCGCGGCAGTTCTCACAGGGCCATCGTCGCCTTTTCTGGTGAGCACGACTACGGTGATGCGAGGGTGACGGAGGCGTTGCTGAACGGTTTCCCGACCAACGACATCGCCAAGAAGATACAGGAAGACCCCTATCGCATCCTCGTCTGCGCCGACAAGTTCCAGACCGGCTACGACGAGCCCCTCCTGCACACGATGTACGTCGACAAGACCCTCTCAGGAGTCAGGGCTGTGCAGACGCTCTCCCGTCTCAACCGTGCCCACCCGAAGAAGCACGACGTCTTCGTCCTGGACTTCATGAACGATTCCGACGCCATTCAGGATGCCTTCTCGGACTACTACCGCACCACGGTCCTGTCCGACGAGACCGACCCTGACAAGCTGCACGATCTCAAGGCCGCGCTGGACGGCTACCAGGTCTACTCTGACGAGCAGATAGACGAACTGGTGAAGCTGTACCTCGATGGAGCGGACCGCGACCTTCTCGACCCGACTCTGGATTCCTGCGTGGAGACGTACGTGACGGAGCTCGACGAGGACGGACAGGTGGACTTCAAGGGCAAGGCCAAGGGGTTTTGCAGGGCCTACGCCTTCCTCGCACAGGTGCTCCCCTATGGGGACATCGGCTGGGAGAAACTGTCCATCTTCCTGAACTTCCTGGTGCCGAAGCTGCCAGCACCAGTCGAGGAGGACCTGTCGAAGGGGATCCTCGAGGTCATCGACATGGACAGCTACCGGGTGGAGAAGCAGGCCGCGGAGTCGATTCTGCTGGCTGACGAGGACGCCGAGATCGATCCCGCGCCCCCGACAGGAGGAGGACATCTGGCAGAGCCGGATATGAATCCGTTGTCAGTCATCCTGGATGAGTTCAACCGGATGTGGGGCACGGAGTTCACGGACGCCGACCAGGTGGGACAGCTCATAGCTGGGATACCGGAGCGTGTGGAGGCCAAGGAAGCATACCGAAACGCTCGACAGTACCCGGACGAGGTGAATGCCCGGGTCGAGCATGACCGGGCCCTGGACGAGGTCCTGATAGATATGCTTCAGTGCAGCGCCGAGCTGTATAAGGCTTTCTCAGAGAACGAGAGCTTCCAGCGCTGGCTGAGGAACAAATCGTTCAGCGCGACCTATGGTAGACCATAGTGCAGGTCGGCGGTCGATTAGCCCTCCAATTTCATTCGCTGACAATCATGTCTTGTAAAGACGCCGATGGTACTCTGGTGCTTCCCTCCTTCAGGCGAGTGCGATAAGTCTAACCTCCGGGACTTCGTGTGACTGACGTCTGATCCATGTCAAGGTCAAGCATTTTGGCCGGTGTGTCAATTACTCCTGGCCACGGTAGGTAGCGTCCCTGATGGTGGAGCACGACACAAAGGAGCCAAAATCCAGGTGACTCTGAAATTCATAACTTGGGACGTCGAACACGGCAGTGCAGCTTACATTCGGACTCCCAACGGCAAACATGTCGCAATTGACCTGGGCGCCAGAAGACCCTCAAACACAGGTTTTAGCCCTCTCGCACACCTTTGGCACCAATGGGGTATACGCCATTTGGACCTCGTGGTCATCACACATCCCCACATGGACCACATTGAAGACGTCCTTAACTTCGACGCTTTCTCACCGAAAGTGCTCGTCCGACCAAGTCACCTGACAGAGGACGCGATATGGGGTGGGAACAGAAATGCCTCCCCAGGGAATAAGGCGATCGTTGAAAAATACATCGAGCTGAACAGAATGTACAGCCAGTCGATTGGTCCAGGACAAGACCCCAGTCACCCGGCCAATAACGGCGGCGTATCACTTGAATTCTTCTACCCAAGCCAATGCCCGACGACCAACGTCAACAATCACAGTGTGGTTACGGTGATGACTTACGCAGGGGTCAAGTTCTTGCTTCCGGGAGGAAGCATCACAAAAGTGGTGGGTAGAGGTAGAGGGGGTATCGAGGTAGAGAGGACTGGCCTTATTCTTGGACAAACACAAACACATCCAGGGAGAAGACCAGTCCAATGCAGGTAACGATCACCCGCACCATACAGATACCAGACGAGATCGAATC
>DAOUHG010000259.1:0-7205 GCA_034428835.1 Dehalococcoidia bacterium | reverse complement strand
CAGGAAGTGAGTCGCGCACTCGTACTGCGAGAGATCGATGTGTTGACCCTTACCCGTGCGACGTCTGAATTATCGGTGGACCCTCTGAGGCTCCGATCACCCCAAGCGCTCCCCCTACCGAGATGTAGTTGATGTCGTGTCCGACCAGGTGCGAGTATGGCCCATCCTGGCCATATCCAGACAGCGAACAATAAACAAGCCTGCGATTGATCTCGGCGAGTGTCTCGTAGTCGCATCCGAGCCTTGAGACAACACCAGGACGAAACCCCTCTACGAATACGTCGGCATCTTCAACCAGCCGGTGCAGCACGCCCTGCGCGTCTTGGTGTTTCAGATTGAGCGCGATACTGCGCTTGTTGCGATTCAGTGCGTTGAATGCAGCCCGCCGCTCGATCTCAGCCTGTGTTGTCCCGGTCCCACGCTCACGTGCCATTCGACCACCGCCGGCTCTTCGACCCTAATGACGTCAGCCCCTAGGTCTCCCAGCGCCATGGTGCAGAAAGGGCCGGGCGCCATCCTGGACAGGTCCACTACCTTGATTCCTTGTAGTGCGGTTTCCATGTAATTCCCCCGCGGTCAGGACTGTTCGAGAACGCCGCTCTCGAGGAGCAAGGCCACAGCTTCAGTATCGAGACCGAGGACTTCGGACAGAATCTCCGCGTTATGCTGACCAACAAGGGCCTGCGGCATTCTCAACGCCCCGGGCGTCTTCGATAGATGATAAGTCAGCCCGTCGTACGGCATTGGCCCGCATTCCGCATGGTCCAACCACTGGAAGAATCCCCTGTGAGCCACCTGCGGATCTTCCCACAGATCGGCCTGACTCTGGACTACGCCCGCTGGCACACCGGCATCCTGAAGCTGGACCATCAGGCTGCGTGCAGACTTGTCGCGCGTCCACACGCCTATCTGTGCGTCGATCTCCTCTATGTTGCAGCGACGGTCTGCCGCGGTCTTAAACCTTGCGTCATCGGCAAGGTAACTTCGACCGATCTCGCCGCAGAGTGCCCTCCACTGTTGGTCGGTGGATACGGAAATTGCGATCCACTGCTCTCCGTCTCCGGTATAACTACGCTCGAGGTCTGCGCATCGATACACGTTGTGGGGTGCCGCCATGTCGTCTTGATTACCACGCCGATCGAGTACTGTTCCGTTGGTAAAGTAGTCCATGATAGCCGGAGCCAGGAAGTGAGTCGCGCACTCGTACTGCGAGAGATCGATGTGTTGACCCTTACCCGTGCGACGTCTGAACTCCAACGCGGCCACAATCGCCGCCGCCGCATTTGGCGGATTGATAAAGTCCGAGTAGGCGCCATATGGACCGGCAGGTTCACGGTCCTGCCAGCCTGTGATGTGATAGAACCCTGCCATTGCTCCCGCAAGTTGCCCGAAGCCCGCAAAGCTGGAGTGTGGCCCAGTTTGCCCCTGCTGACACGTGCTGAAGTAAATGACCTCAGGCACGATACGTCGAACGTCCTCGTACGCCAGTCCCCACCCGGCCATTACTCTGGGGGTGAAGCTCTCTGCGATTACGTCGGGCTGCCACTCACGGATCAGGTCCGTAACCAGTTCCCTGCCCTCTGGAGTCGCAAGGTTCAACCCCAGCCCTCGCTTGCTGGAGTTGTAGTTCGCCGAGAACTGGCTGCGATTGATTCCTGGCTCCCCGTCCTTGAATGGCGCCCCACCACGCAGAACGTCGGGCCTGGATACCGACTCCAATCGGATCACGTCCGCGCCGAAGTCAGCCAGGTGTTTTATCGTTATCGGCCCGACTCCGACCCAAGTGAAGTCCAGGACCCGGATGCCGTCGAAAGGCATGCCGCTACTCTTTCTTTTTGCATACACTTGCCCTTTCTCAGGGGGAGTGATTTCTGCGTCGTCTCGGCCCAGAATCTCACTGTTATGTTCTCCTGGGCTCGGCGCGGGACGCGTGACCTGAATCGGACTCTCGCTCAACTTGGCCAACGGCCCCAGGTGAGTCAGCTTTCGACCGAGCCCTGGGTGCTCCAATTCTCGCCAGAAGTCCCGTGCCGCGAGCTGGTCGCTGAGCGCGCTGTCTTCCACCGTATGACAAGGGGCGAGCAGCATCCTGTAGGCTATCGCCCTCATGAAGAGCTCGTCTTTCGATTTGGTCGCTACGTACTCCTCCACCTCCCGCTGTATGGCTCCGAATTGCTCGATGGCCTTTTGCTTGCCCCTCGCCGCTGCGGTTACGTCCCATTCATCCCAGTCGATCAGATGTAGCCAGTCTGGGCCGACCCCTTCTTCAGACATCCAGGCAGTGAGACCGGAGAGAGTCCTCGGGTTCATGAGTAAGCTGACGTGGCCGTCCCGGCAGACGAACACCTGCCTGACGGGCAGTTGTCCCCTCGACCGAAACGCCCCGTCTCTCTCCACATTCTCGCCGTGCAGCGGCGGAAACGGCGTCGCGTTCATCAGAGTCCAGATGACGGCGGTCTGCATCGAGACATCGACGTGCTGACCCTCACCACTCTTCTGCCTGTGCCAGAATGCAGCCAAAGTCCCGGCAGCTGCGTGGGCGCCGGCGTGGAGCTCTGCCTGTGGGGCACTGACCCGGACCGGTGGACGGTCTGCGTCCCCGCAAATGTACTGCATACCCCCCATCGACCACGCCACGAGGTCCGGCGCTTCGTGTTGAGAGTACGGCCCCGTCTGGCCATATGGTGTGATAGAAGTGTAGACCAGCCCGGGATTAACTGTTGCGAGGTCGCTGTATCCTAAGCCTAGGCCCTCTAACAGCCCCGGAGGAAACGACTCGATCAGGATGTCGGCCCCACTGACCAAACGTACAAGTTGATCGCGACCATCACGAGAGTCAAGGTCAATTGTCACGCCACGCTTGTTCGCGCAGTACGCCGCCCAAAACAGACTCCTGTCAGGCCCGGCCTCACCGTCCACAAACGGCCCGACAGATCGAGTAGGACTCCCTCCCGGCGGCTCCACCTTGACTACGTCCGCCCCAAGGTCAGCAAGCACCTTCCCGCACCAGTTGAACCCGCCCTCAGTCAGGTCGAGCACCCTGTATGGCCCGAGTGCCTGGCCGTCGATCTGAGACTGTGTCATGGTTCAATCCTGGTGCGCTTGGGACGACCGCCAGCGTATTCAAGGGTTACAGGACTGTCAACTGAAATTTAGTCGGCAGCCTGCCTGACTGGACGACCATCCGAAGCTACAGTTTCAGGTGATTCTGAAGGAGGATCAACGTACTCGTAACTCGGCCCCTTGAACGCCGACGCCACAACGCCGATCAGAACGACAACCGCCATCGCCGTGTAGGCGACCCTCAGGCCGGACGTGAACGCAGCCAGCAGTCCGGTGCTGCCCTCCTGAGACACTCCCGCTAGCGACGGCTCATAACCCATTGACCCCATGGTAGCAGTCACGATTGCAGTCGCTATCGCTATGCTGCACAGGTTTCCTGAGTTGCGGACGAGGTTCAGGAAGCCGGAGATGACTCCGAACTTGCTCGGCTCGACTGCGCTGAGCACCGAGGAGTTGTTTGGAGCGTTGAACATTCCGATGCCCGTACTTTGAAGTATCATCCCCGCCATTGCGAAGGCGAAATGCGTATCGGGCTTGAGAGTCGATAGTATTAGTAGCCCTGCTATCGAAGTCAGCAGTCCGCCCATGGTGAACCAGCGCCACCCGAACCGATCTGATAGTCGTCCGCTTAGCGGGCCCGTGACAATCATCCCGACAGCGCCGGGTACAATCAGCAGGCCCACCTGGCCCGGAGAGAGACCTAGTACCGCCTGGAGGTAGAACGGCATCAGGAATCGAACCGACTGCATGCCAAGGAAATTCAGGAAGCTCGCGAGGACGCCAAACGCAAAGAGGCGCCGCTTGAACAGCCGGATGTCCATCATCGGGGAAGAGCTGCGCAATTCCTGCGCCACAAACGCTACCAGGAGCGTCGCCGACCCCGCGAACGCAAGGATGACCAACGGGTGACCGTATGCTGCCGACGGAGCCCAGGTCATCGCGTTGAGGAACACGATCAAGGCTCCGGTAGACAGTGCTGCGCCAATCCAATCGTATCGAACTCTGGCGCCTCTTGTTTGCCCCACTCGTGCCGAGTCGATGAGCACCAGGGCCGATACTATCGCCACCGAAGCCATGACTGCGGTGCCAAAGAACACCCATTGCCATCCGAGGACCTCCACGAGGAGACCCCCGATTGCAGGCCCGACCACGCCTCCCGCCCCAACCATACTCATCTGAAGGCCGAGGGCCTTCCCTCTTTCTTTGGGTGGGAAGCTTGCGACGATCATTGCCATCGAAGTGCCTTGCGTCATAGCGGCGCCCACGCCTTGCACGATTCTTATGACGATCAGGGAGGTCATATTGGGCGCGAAACCAGCAGCGCACGCGGCCACTACGAAGATAACGAAACCTATCAGGTAGATTCTCTTCCGGCCCGCAATGTCCGCCAGTCGGCCCATGGGCAGGAGCAGCGCGCTGATAGTGAGCGTATATCCGATCAGTACCCACTGCGTGGTTGGTAAGGCGGTCTGGAAGTGTTCGGAAATGTTTGGGAGTGCGACCGCAACGCTGCCCATGTCCGATACAGATGTGAACAGCCCGATCGCTAGGGCCAGAAACGCCCAGTACCGGTAGTTTTCGCCGCGGAACCGGCTCAGGCTCGGCCCCCGCCTAATTTCCGACAGGCCAGCCCTCCATCCGCCAGGCAGCGTCCCAGAACATGTACTCGTACTGGCTGCTCACCATGAATGCTCTCTCCATAGCAACCAGTTCTGCAGGTCCTGCTGTTTCCGCGTGCCGATCGACGAAGCCCCGCAGCCAGTCCGCCAATTCCTGGAACTCCGGAGCGTTGTACGTTTCGATCCACCTACCATATAGCGGTTGGCTCGCAGGAAGGCCTTCACCGTACAGCTTCTGACCGATTTCGCAGTATCCCCACGAACAGGGCAGAATCACTGACGCTACCTCACCCGCCGAACCCTGGTGGGCGGTGTTGATCATGTGTCGCGTATACGCCCATGTCGTAGGCGATGGTTCGGTGGCCAATAGCTCCTCTTCCGTGATTCCAAAGTCTGCGCAGAAGCTCACATGCAGCGCCATTTCGGAGTTCAGTGTCTCGTGAATCAGCGTCGCGAACCAGCCCATGTCGGCCATATGGGGCGCCTTGGTAACTCCCAGGGCGATGGCCCGGCAGAAATCGATAAGGAAAACGTAGTCCTGCCGCATGTAGTATCGAAACTTGTCGAGAGAAAGCGAGCCGTCACCAATGCCCGTTACGAACGGGTGACTCTGTTCACGCTCCCAAATCGGAGCCGCACGGCTCCTGAGCTCGTCGGAAAACCCCATTCAGCGATACCCTCTCTGAACCTTCCAGCGTCCGGTCGTGTGCGACGGGAAAAGTCTGACCCCTAATTATGGTGTATCGGACCCCTTGACACAACCTGACCGTCGTGGCTTAGTGGTTACTATGACCGAGTCGGGATACATAATCGCGCTGGATCAGGGCACAACGGGCACCACTGCCATGTTGATCGACGCTACGGGGACCCCCCTGTGGACCGCGAGCCGGGAAATCCGGCAGATCTACCCTCGACCCGGTTGGGTGGAACACGATCCCGTCGAATTGTTCGAATCATGCCTCGATGTCATTGATGAACTCCTTGAGACCGCCGAGACCCACCCCAGGGCTATCGTCGGCTTAGGCATTGCCAACCAGCGGGAAACACTCGTCATGTGGGACCGACGAACGGGTGAGCCAGTATCCAATGCAATCGTATGGCAGTGCCGCCGGACCGCTGAGCTGTGCGACGACCTGAAGTCGCGCGGCTACGAGGATGCAGTAAGGCGGAAAACAGGCTTGCCCATAGACGCCTACTTCACCGGAACCAAGATCCGCTGGCTCTTGGATGAGATTCCCAATGGTCAGCGTCGCGCCGAGGCTGGCGAACTAGCCTGCGGGACCGTCGACTCCTGGCTGTTATGGAACTTCACCAACAAGCTGGTACATGCCACAGACGTCACCAACGCCAGCCGGACAATGCTCTTCAACATCGATTCCTTTGACTGGGATGATGACCTTCTTTCAATGCTCGACGTGCCAAGAGCTATCCTTCCCGAGGTCAGGTCTTCCAGCGAGATCTACGGTCATGTCGCAGGCGATCTCTCAGCCGGGCAACCCGTCCCGATCGCCGGTGTAGCTGGCGACCAACACGCTTCCCTGTTCGGCCAGTGTTGCTTCGAGTCCGGTTCCGCGAAGAATACATATGGCACTGGCTGTTTTGTACTCGCCAATACAGGCCGAAAACGTGTGGACTCGACCTCTGGACTTATCACTACGGTTGGCTGGGCCATTGGAGACGAGACCGTCTATGTGTTGGAGGGTAGCGTCTTCTCGGCGGGTGCGACGGTCCAGTGGCTCCGCGATGAGCTGGGGATTATCGAAACCTCAGCAGAGTCCGAGCGGCTCGCGTCGCAGGTTGCGGACAACGGCGGCGTGTACCTGGTACCCGCGTTCTCCGGCCTCGGTGCTCCATACTGGGACATGTACGCCCGCGCCGCCATAGTTGGTCTTACGCGCGGGTCGACAGCGGCCCACGTTGCTCGGGCGGCCCTGGAGTCGATTGCTTACCAGACCCGGGACATTCTGGACGCGATGAGGCAGGACACCGGCGCGTCGCTCTCGTCCCTCCGTGTGGATGGCGGGGCGACGGACAATCGTCTGCTCATGCAGTTCCAGTCCGATTTGCTTGGAGTGCCAGTCCTGCGATCCGCCGTCAGGGAGACCACAGCGCTTGGCGCTGGATATCTGGCTGGTCTTGGTGTCGGGTTCTGGGACAGGCCGAATGACATCGAGGGTCTTTGGCAGGCCGACGAGACTTTCTACCCCGCCATGAGCAACGACCGGCGCGAGCATCTCTACGGCGATTGGCGGAGGGCCGTTAACAGGTCGAGGAACTGGGCCTCGTAGAAGGCCGCTCTACTCCCCAGACATGTGTTCGATGTAACGCGCGGCCGACCGCCTGACTGCTTCCTTGGCGCCTGACACGACGTTCCGTCCCCACCATCCTCCGTAAATCCGATCGAATTCATAGGGCTCGACTGCCTCAACAATGCCATGCACCTTGGCCTCGGACATCGGGATGAGGTTCGGATAGCTCGTCATGAAGCTGACGAATCGTCGGTCCGGCACGACAGTTATACTG